>NZ_CATMPS010000014.1:0-68995 GCF_950073225.1 uncultured Oscillibacter sp. | reverse complement strand
GTCCAGGTTGCTGATTTTGGCTGGTTTCCGCTGCTTGGGAAAGCACTCTTTGATTTGCTCGTATTGCTCTTTCTTTATTTCCATTTTTTGATTATATCACAATCCTTCTTATGTGAACAGCCCCTAATTATGGATAGTAGAATAGATGCAATTTATGGGCGGCAGTCGATTGACAAAAAAGACAGTATCAGCATTGAAAGTCAGTTTGAATTTTGCCGCTATGAGCTTAAAGGCGGTGAGGGTAAGGAATACAAAGACGGGCCTGTTAAAATAGGACTAAATCAGCAACACCCCACAGCAAGGGGCGCACTGGTTTAGTCCTGTTTTTATTCTATGAACATAGAAGGAGGCCAAAATGAGCAAAGCAGCCAAAATTACGGCAATCTGCAACCAGAAAGGCGGAGTTGGCAAGACTGTAACAACGGTCAATTTGGGAATCGGGCTGGCACGGGAAGGCAAGAAGGTCCTCCTGGTGGACGTAGACCCCCAAGGTTCGCTTACCGCCAGCCTGGGCTATCAGCACCCGGACCAGCTTGAAGGGACCCTTGCCGATGTGCTGGGGTTTATCATTACGGATAAGCCTGTACTTCCCGGAATGGGTATCATCCATCAGGCGGAGGGCGTTGATCTTCTTCCCGCCAACATTGAGTTGTCCGGTCTGGAGGTTACGCTGGTGAACACCATGAGCCGTGAGACAATCCTGCGCGAATACCTGAACAGCGTCCGGGAACAGTACGATGTGATTCTGCTGGACTGCTGCCCATCACTCGGTATGCTGACCATCAACGCCCTGGCCGCTGCGGACGAAGTAATCATTCCTATGCAGGCGCATTACCTTTCCATCAAGGGATTGGAACAGCTCATCCGCACTATATCAAAGGTGAAGCTGAAAATCAACCCTCGTTTGGACATTGCGGGTATTCTCATAACCATGGCGGATATGAGGACCAACTACTCCCGTGAGATTGTAGATTTGCTGAGAAACGCCTATGGAAACGGTGTACGCATATTTGAAAGCATTATCCCCCTATCCATCCGAGCGGCAGAAACCAGTGCGGAGGGACGGAGTATCTATCTCCATGACCCTGCCGGTAAAGTCTCAGCCGCCTACACCGCTTTGACGCGGGAGGTCCTGGCATGAAAAGCAGTGCCGGGAAGATCGCATTGACCGGCTTAAACGATCTGTTTCAGACGGGCGGCGAGACAGTACAGGAGGTTCCGCTGTCAGAACTGTTTCCTTTCAAGGATCATCCATTTCAGGTGCGGGACGATGATGCGATGAGGAAAACGGTGGAGAGTATTGCACGGAGCGGCGTTCTGTCCCCCGCTATTGTCCGGCCCCGGCAAGAGGGCGGCTATGAGATCATCGCGGGCCACCGACGCAAGCGTGGAAGCGAACTGGCAGGCAGGGAGACAATGCCGGTACTTATTCGGGCATTGGATGATGATGAAGCCACCATAATCATGGTCGATTCTAACCTTCAACGCGAGAAAATCCTGCCCAGCGAAAAAGCCTTTGCCTACAAAATGAAGCTGGACGCCTTGAAACATCAGGGCAAACGGCATGATCTAACTTTAGAACGCGGCGTTCCAAAGTTACCCGCACGGGATAGGATTGCCCAAGATGCCGGGGAAAGTTGTGGCTTGACCGTGACTCGGTACATAGCTTTAACCAAACTGATTCCCCCTCTGCTGGCACTGGTGGATGAGGGTAAACTGTCGTTCAGCACTGCTGCCGACTATATTTCCGCTCTAACTAAACAGGAGCAGACAGACCTCGTGTTAGAGATGGAAAAATTGAATGTAATTCCGGTCAAAAATCAGCTTGTAAAAATCAAACAGCACAGCAAAGACGGCGATCTGACCGTCACGGTTATCAAAGATATTCTATCCAAAGGAAGCCCTGCCACTTTGCAGGTAGTTCTCAATAAAACGAGACTTCATCAATACTTCCCAACGTCTTACACTAGTCAGCAGATGGAAGAAGTTATTGTGTCTCTACTGGAAGCATGGAGTGTTCAACATTCAAAGAGTATAAAGGAGTAATAGGAAGGAGGCCCAACATGGCGGATTTACAGGCGGCGCTTTCGGAGGCTGTCAAGCTGAGCCGGAGCATTGCGCAGTTTCTCAAATTCTCCACCTACACGGACTACGACGATCTGAGCGGCCTCGACATAGATCGTTCCGATGGCGAACAGCTTCTTCTTTGGGAAGAACTGCGGCGTATCACGGACCTGCTGGCATATGCGCAGGAGTATATTTCCTATCTGACCCAGCCTATCTCGGAGGTCAGCCGTCTGCGACTGGGAACCGCTGGGAAGTACCGGACGGCGAAGGGCCACTACTATGATTGCCGTAGCAGCATAGAGGCCCTGGTAACGGACGAATACCACGATGTTCCCTACTGGACCCGGACCACCGTGGAACACAACGGAGCGGATTATTACCTCGTTGGCTACAAGGACCTTCCCATGGAGGGGCTGCGTGTCCGTGTAAGATCGGTAACATGATCCATCAGGCAAGCCCACCCGCAACTGACTAACAATCAGTGGCGGGTGGGCTTTTTTTTATTTACAAGCAAACGACAAGCGGACAGAGCACGAACGTCCCGGTGACTATTGCAGTCGCCGGGACGCCTTTTTATTTCTCCGCACATTTCAAAGGAGGCAATGACTATGCCGTCAAACTTGAACCTGGACTACTACTACGGCACCGAAGCGGACCAGTACAGCTTTTACCGTATCCCCAAGACCCTGCTGACCGACCCCCGTTATAAGAGTGTTTCCATTGAGGCAAAGGTCCTCTACGGCCTGTTGCTGGACCGTATGGGGCTGTCGGTGAAAAACGGCTGGATGGACAGCGATAAGCGCGTCTACATCTATTTTACCCAGGAGGACGCCATGACCCTTATGAGCTGCGGGAAGGACAAGGCCACGAAGCTGTTCCGGGAGCTGGACAAGGACGGCATCGGCCTGATCGAGCGGAAGAAGCAGGGCCAGGGACGGCCCACGCGGATTTACGTCAAAAACTTCATCCTGCCCCCGGAATCGGGCCAGCCCCAGCAGCCGGAACAGGCACCGCCGCCCCCGGCTTCTCAGACTGCGGAAAATCAGCAGTCAAGACCGCTGGACCGTGCCGCACTCTTGACTGCGGAAAAACCGCAGTCTGCACCGCTGGAAACGCGCGGTCTTGACGGCGGCTTTTCCGCCCCTAATAAGACTGAAAAGAAAAATACTGAACTGAACGATACTGACCCATCCATCTTTCCCCCTACCCCCACGCCTCCTGCTTCTCCCCCTGCTGGTCGGCCCAAGAGCCGGATGAGGATGGATGAGATGGATAGATACCGAGAACTGATAAAAGAAAATATCGACTTTGACCTCCTGCTCCAAGAGCATCCCTACGATGAGGAAACGCTGGCGGGCTATGTGGAACTTATGGTGGAGGTCTGCTGTTCCCGGCGAGACTTCATCCGCATTGCAGGGGAGGAAATGCCCACCGGCGTGGTCAAGAGCCGGTTCCTGAAGCTCACCCATGAGCATATCGCCTATGTTCTGGACAGCCTGAGCCAGAACACCACACTGGTGAAGAACATCAAGGCGTACACCCTGGCGGCGCTCTACAACGCGCCCACGACCATCAGCCAGTATTACGCATCCCTGGTCAGCCACGATCTGGCCCAGGAAGCGGCTGGAATATAAACCGGACAGACGAAGGAGGATTTCTGTATGGCAAACAAAATCGACATTCTGGTGGTAGAACCCGGCGTGGCCCCCCGCCCCACCCAGGTGGAGGACACGCTGGAAGCCTTTCAGCAGATCGTGGGCGGACCCATCGAGGCGGGGTGCTACCTGCCCCAGCGGGTCATGCTGGTCTGCAACAGCGAGGGCAAGAACATGGGCCTGATGCCCAACCGGGAGAATCCCACGGACAGCGGGGACTTTATCGCCGGGACGTTCCTGCTGTGCGGCTTTGAGGGGGAACACTTCACCTCCCTGACCCCCGCCCAGCAGCGGGAATTTGAAGCCTACTTCGCCACGTCCGGCCCGGAGGGAGGCGATAAGGATTGACCCACCGTCATCTGCTCCGCCGCCTGCTGGTCCCGCCCTAGTACATAGCACCCCCCGGAAAATCCAAAATCTGAAAGGAGGAAGCATGAGCATCAAATTTCCCAATCTAAAGCGATTCTTTTCTCTGTTCCTGGCAGCGGTCATGATGGTTAGCCTTTTAGCGGTCAACGCCCACGCCGCCAATACCAACAAGATCACCGACTACGGGGACGCCTACGGCCATTGGGCCTATGAAGCCCTGACCTGGGCGGTGGACAACGGCGTACTGGTGGGCACATCCGGGGATAAGCTGAACCCGGACGGCTATCTCACCCGCGCACAGATGGCCGCTATGATAGACCGGCTTTTCGGCACCTACAAAAGCGCCGACATCTCCCGGTACACGGACGTTCCCCGTGGCATATGGCACCATGACTACATCGCCCAGGCGGTCCACATGGGGACCTTCGCCGGGTATTCCAGCAGCCGCATGGGACCGGATGAAAATATCACTCGCGAACAGGCCATGGTGGTGCTGGCCCGGACAGTCTGCCTCCCCGCCGCCAGCCAGTCCGAGCTGGCCCGGTTCTCGGACCGGGGCCAAGTGGGCGCGTGGGCGGCGGACAGTGTTGCCGCCATGGCAGAGCGGGGCTATGTCAACGGCTACCGTGACGGGCTGCTGAGCCCCAAGGGCAAGATCACCCGTGCAGAGATGGCACAGATCATGTGCAACATCTTCCAGAGCGTCCATGATTCCGGCGAGATCGCCGGGACCTACCGGGATGCGGTTCTGGTGCGGGGCGCTGTGAACATCAAGGACGCTGTGTTTGAAAGTGACCTGATCCTCGCCAACGGCTTGGGGGAGAAAGCCCTGGGCCTCAACAACATCACCGTCAAGGGGCGGCTGGTGGTGTGGGGCGGCTCCGCCGTCAACATCAGCGGCAAATCCACCGTGGCGAGTGTGGTAACGCCCCGGAATGACGGCCCGGTGCAGGTGGTCTTTGACGCCGCCGCTGCGGAGCTGTCCGAAAAGGACTGCGCCATCGTCTACCCCAGCGGCATGGACAAAGGCAACAAGGTCCTGTTCACCGACAAGGCAGATAAGCCCACCATCGCCTTTGATCTCCCGGCGTATCGGTATGTGGGGGATTCCATCACTGTGAAAACTACCCTCACCGGCGTGGATGCCGTCACATGGGAGCTGACCCGTGACGGGAAATCTGTTGCCATACCGGAGGGCTTCACCAAAGACGGCGGTATCTGCTACTTCATGGAGGCTGGGCGGTATGTGCTGCGCGGCACCGTGGAGAACAGCGGCGGCAAAGCCTTCTGCGAGAAAACTGTGGAGGTCCTGCCTGTCGGGGACATTGCCTTTTCCCTGCCGGAGTATGGCTACACCGACCGGGCGGAGGATGTGAAGCTGCTGCTGAAAAATGATCTGGACGGCTCCGTGGTCTGGACGCTGACAAAGGACGGCGCGAACCAGCCCCTCGCCAGCTTCACCAAGGACGGCGGCACTCTGGCCCTGACCGAGACAGGCAAATATATCCTGACGGCTACCCTCACGGACGCTGCCGGGAAGCAGTACACCGCCAGCCAGTCCATCACCATCCTGCCGGTGATCGTCCCCACCGTGGCCGCCAGCGTGGACAAGGTGCATGAGGACGATACGGTAGAGATTGGTCTGACAGTGGAGGGCGGAAAGCCCGATTCCGTCCGCTGGACACTGACCTGTGACGGCAAGGAGGCTGCTGTGTCTCTCTCCAATCAGGGCGGAACACTCACCTTCGAGACTGCCGGGGACTATGTTCTCACCGCTATCGCTAAAGACACCCAGGGCCGGGAATTTTCTTCCGAGCCTGTGGCAATCACGGTGATTCCGAATCTGCCCCTGTCCCTGACCGCAAACACCGATAAACTCCATGAGGATGAAGCGGCGGCAATCAGCCTGACCGTGGAGCATGGCGCACCCTCGACTGTTGCATGGGCCTTGACCCGTGACGGCGAGGGTGTTCCCGTTTCTTTGGAGGATAACGGCGGTACGCTCACCTTTGACGGGGCCGGGGCATACGTCCTCACCGCCACCATCACGGATGAGCTGGGGAGGGAATACACCGCCACCCTGCCGTTGGAGGTCTGGCCGGTGATTGTCCTGACCCTGGACGCGCCGGAGACAGCCCACATAGACCAGACCGCCGCCGTCAGCCTCTCCGGGACTGACCTGGATGTAGTGTGGGAAGTTGCTTCCGAAGATGGGGCGGCTATCGACAATGCTCTGACCAACAGCGGCGGCGAGATCACCTTCCCCGCTGCCGGTAACTACACCGTGTCTGCCAGCGTGACGGACTACCTGGGCCGGACGTTCATCGCCAGCGCCGCCATCAGCGTATGGGACACTATGGGTCTTTCTTTCAAGCTCCCGGAGTTCTCTCACCCGGATGAGACGGTGAAGGTGAAAATGACCTCCGAGAATGTGGGAGACAGCAAAATTGCGTGGTCCCTGTCCGTGGACGGTCAGTCCGTTTCCCTCTCTGCTGGTATCAACGGAACCCTCGACAACGCTGGGGGAAATGTGAAATTCATTCAGACTGGCACCAACATCCTGACCGCCTCCGTGACGGACGGCCTTGGCCGTGCGTTCACCTATGAACAGACGATTAAAGTCTATCCCGTCCTCTCCTTGGGCCTGTCGGCGGATGCCGCCGCCCATACAGACGAACCAATCAGCATCAGTCTGAACAAAGACACGGGTTTGCCCGTGGCCTGGAGCGTCACCCCCTCTAATGACCCCAGCACTCCCACCGCTTACTCCGGCGAATTGTCCGAGAACGGCGGCACCATCCAGATCACCAGCGCCGGGGCCTATGACATTTCCGCCAGCGTGACGGACCCCACCGGGCGGGTATTCGCCGCTCCCGCCGTCACGGTCATGGTCTACCCCGTGGCGGGCCTGGACTTCACCCTCCCTGCCGCTGCGTGGACGGACAGCAGCACTCCCGTGGACCTCCTGACCAGCGATTTGCAGGGGCAGGACGTAACCTGGACGCTGACGAAGGACGGTGCGGCGGTTTCCCTGACGGACAATATGCTGGGTGATCTCGGCAACCTGGGCGGCAAGGCCCGATTCCCCGCAGTTGGGACCTACACCCTGACCGCCTCCGCTGTGGACGCGCTGGGCCGGTCGTATTCCTGTGAGCAGACTATCCGCATTTATCCTGTTGTCGGCCTGACAATTTCCCTCAGCGATATGAGCCACACCGATACTGCGGAGGATGTGCGGCTGACCACCGAGAACCTGGGCAGCAACGAAGTGGTCTGGACAGTCCTGCGGGATGGCAAAGAGATCATGCCGCCCTTTGACCTGACCGCCAAGGGCGGACACGGCTTCTTCCCCGAAGCGGGCCGTTACACCTTCACCGCCAGCGTGACGGATGAGCTGGGCCGTGTGACTACCGCCAGCGATTCTATCCAGATTTACCCCGTGGGCGTGTCTGGCTTCTATCTGCCGAAAATGTTCCACACGGATTCTCTGGTCACGCTGGTGACTGGCTTTGAGGAATTGGGCGAAAATCCCCTGCGCTGGTCCCTGACCCGGAACGGCGAGAATGTCCCTGTCTCCGACTATGTGACCGGGGAACTGACGGCTGACGGCGGGAAAATCCAGTTCAAGCAGGCGGGCGAGTACAAGCTGAAAGCCAGCTTCAAGGACGCCGGGGGCCGTTCCTACTCCTATGAACAGTCCTTCACCGTCTATCCCATTCCCGTGATCGCCTGGACCATGCCCAGCTACGCCCACACGGACAGTACCTTTACCGTGGCCGTGGAATCCAAGAATGTGATTGCGGATGCCTCCGTCCAGTGGCACATCGACGACACCTACGGCCTCCGTCAGAATTGGGGGACCTACGTTGCTGGAACCCTGGGCGCTTTTCCCGGCGATATCCGTATCAAACACGCGGGCGTGTTCACCCTCACCTGCGAGATCACCGACCTCACCGGGCGGGTGTTCTCCTTTGACGGCCCCAGCATTGAGGTCCTGGCCGACCAGGAGTTGCAGGTGGACATTATCGAGAAACAAGTCTACACCGGCGAGACGGTGCAGGTGCGGACCCTGGGCAATAACATTGAGCTGCCTGTGGAGTGGTCTTTGGAGAAGGACGGCAAACCTGCCGACATTTCCACCTACGTCACCGGGGACCTCAACAACCTGGGCGGGGCGATTCAGTTCACCCAGGGCGGAGAGTTCCGGCTGATCGGCACTCTGCGGGACGGCCTGGGCCGGACCTTCACTGCCAGCGACACCATTACTGTCCTGCCCGTTGGCTCCCTGCAATTCTCCATGGCGGATATGGAGTATGTGGGCAACCGGGTTCCCGTGGTCATGGATAAGCTCTTTAACCCGGACGGGGCCACCATCACATGGTCCGCGCAGAAGGACGGAGCGGCCTGTATCATTGATCTCTCCACCCTGGACAATGGCGGCGGCACTGTGATCTTCCCGGAACCCGGCGAGTACACCTTGACCGCCACCCTCCGGGACTTAGGCGGCAAGACCGCCACCGCCAGCCAGTCCATCACTATCATTTTCAAGGCCGCACTGACCGTCACCGCGCCTGATTCCATTCATATCGGCACCAAGTTCCCCGTGGGCATCAGCGGAGCGGGCAGTCTGGATGTGAGCTGGGGTGTGAAGCTGGGGGGCAGACCTGTCACCCTGGACAGCAACACCGGCTTCCTCTCCAATGACGGCGGCAATCTGGCCCTCTACGCCGAAGGAACCTATACCATCACCGCCACTGTGCGGGATGACGCGGGAAACCTGACCAGCGGTTTTGTCCATATTATCGTGACCAATACCGCTCCGGTCATTGAGCGCTTTACTGCCAACGCCACCCGGAACATGAAGGATGGCCGCTTCTACGCAGACCTCAACGCCGTGGCCTCCGACCCGGACGGGGATGCTGTGCATCTGGAATGGAGCAGCGAGTATCAGCAGGACGGCTATTATGAAGTTGGCACACACACCATCCGCGTCCGAGCGGTGGATGAATGGGGCGCGGTTTCCGCCTGGGAGAGCCGGACAATTGAGTTTATCAACAACGCTCCGGTTATTACCAGCTTCACCGCCAGCGTAACCCGGCAGACCAGCGGCAATACCTTCCGCGCCAATGTTTCCGCCACCGCCAGCGACCCAGACGGCGATACGGTCCGGCTGGAATGGGGCGGAGATTACAATTCCTCCGGCTGGTATTCCCGGAACGGTTCCCATACCATCCGTGTCCGGGCGGTGGATTCCTACGGTGCGGCTTCCCCCTGGCAGGAAAAAACCATCGAATTTGTCAATCAGGCCCCCAGCAAGCCCGTGATCTCCCGGAACCCCGCCAACGGTGTGGTGCGGCCCAGCCAAGCGGTGACGATCACCGCCCGCTCTACCGACCCGGAGGGCGACGCCATTACTTACGAATGGGAGGGCAGGGACAAGGAAACCACCACCTACGGTTACGGCAAACATCTGGTAAAATGCCGCGCGGTGGATGCTTTCGGTGCGGCCTCTCCTTGGTCCGCTATTATGTTCTTTGTTGCCGACAACGCGGGCGGCGGCATGACCCTGAACTCCGCCAACTCCTTCATCGAGGAAACCGGCGTCAGCTTCCAGGACGATGGGGAGACAATCTATGGCTACATCACCGAGTACACCTTTGATGTACCGCCCGTCAGCGGCCATAGCGGCAGCGACTATGGCAAAATTGAAGCCTATAACATTCGTACCCGCCGATGGGACCAGATCGCCTACAAGGAAACCATCAACGGCGTGACCCTCTCCGGCAAGCTGCCCACGGGGACCTATACACAGATGCGTTTCTATTACTACACCAACCACGACTGTATGTATAACAAGAGCAACATTACCTATTCCATCGTATTTGACTTTTAAGAAAAGGAGATTTGCCTATGCGAAAAATAAAAACCACCCGTTTCCTGGGCTGGCTGCTGGCCCTCTGCATGACCGTGGCCCTGCTGCCCATCCAGGCGTTCGCCTCCTCCATGGACGACGACCCCACCACATGGATTGCGCCTGATTCACAATATACCGCCCCAGGCAAGTACCCGGTCTATATCCTCTTGGATTATACAAACGATGATGTCTGCCTTGGCGCGGCCCACACATGCAAAACCGGCTCAACGGTTTCCACCGATCTCAAAAAGGCCACCGCAACCTCGGACGGCTATGTCAAATATACCTGCGATAACTGTGGAAGTTGGGCGAGGAATGAGATTCCGAAGCTGACTCTCAGCGCCTTTACGCTGGACCCCGCCTATGTATCCGTCACCACCACCGGCGTGGAGTACAGCGGGAACGCCTACACCGTGGTTTACAACGTGGCTCCGGCCTTCCGCCGCTATGTGGGCGATTCGCTGGAAAACCGCGTTTCCGTTACCGCTCCCGGCTCCTACAGTATCATTGTCAGTGTGGACAGCGGCATCTATGACCATGTTGAACTGCAAATGCCGGAGCGGCTGCTGGTGCTGCCCAAGGCCGTTCCCTGGACCGCCAGCTTTAACGACAAAATCTACGACGGAAACAGCCTTCTGGACGGGAAAACCGTCACCTATCGGGACGTGAATGGTGTTTCTATTCCCGCCGCCCTCTCCGCCTGTCAGGCAAAGGTGGAGAATGGGGAGCTGACGGTGGACGCTTCCGCCCCCGTCTCCCGGCCTGTGGCCGCTGGTATCTATGCCATTGGCGCAACCATCACGAACGATAATTACATCTGGCAGACCGGGCAAGGTAAAGCCAACACGGTCTATTCCCTGGTCTGGATTTTACCAGCCACTAATCGGATTTATGTGGGCGATACCATCCAAGCGGTAAATTTGACTACCGGCAACAGCACCTACACCTCTCCTTATACCTGGACCATTGACCCCAGCTATGCCGGGTTCAATTCCAGTAGGCCGGGGACAACGGAAGTTCAAGCGGCGGTGAAAAAGGGCGGTGTCTCCTTTGGACGTGTGACCATCCCTGTGACCGTTATTTCCAGGCCCATTCTCAGCATTGAGGAAGTGGTGCGGACGGCCCCCATGGGGACGGCATTTAATAAGCTGGGCCTGCCCGCTTCCGTCTCCGTTGTGGCCGAGGGCGGCACCGGCAACGCCCAGACCGTCACTGGCGTTCCCGTCACCTGGAGCAGCAGCCACTATGACCCCTATGTCCTGACCCAGACCGTCCAGGGAACGCTGAATCTCTCCGGGTTTCCTCAACTTTCCAGCGACAACATCCCCGCTGTCACCGCCACGGTCAATCTGACCTATGGCTCGGTGGAGGCCCCCACCGTCAATGACTACGCCAAGACCTATGATGGGCAGTCCACCGATCTGCCCATGCCCAGACTGCCGGAGGGCATCCAATCCGTTGCTGTGGCCTACAAGGGGACCGCCAACAGCGGACGGCCTTACAGCAGCGCCACCGCCCCGGTGAACGCGGGCAGCTACACCGCCGCCGTCGCCTTTGTCATGGAGCAGGGCTATCCCCAGCTCTCCGGCGTGACAGCGCAGTATGTGATTGAAAAGGCAGAGCAGACCTGCCCCGCCCCCACGCTGGCGGCGGCAGCTACCAACTCCCTGACGCTGAACACGGTAGAGAACGCCGAGTACAGCGTGGACGGGAAGATGTGGCAGGACAGTCCTGTGTTCAAAAACCTGGACGCTGGCACGATCTATACCCTCTATCAGCGACTCAAGGCCACCGAGGACGGCAACTATGAGGTTTCTCCCGCCGCCTCCGCTCAGTTCTCTACCGAGTACACCACCGTGGACCCTGGCGATCTGTCCGATGTGCTTCAGCCGCAGACCCGCCCATATACCGGCAGTCCTGTGGCCTATCAGGTCCCGTCCATTTCTCACGTCACCAAGTCCACCGTGACCTACTCCGTGGACGGCCAGACCACTACCGCCGCCCCCACCAACGCGGGGACCTACCCCGTGACCGTCAGCTTTACCATGCAGACGGGTACGGCACAGTTGGAGCCTGTCACTTCCACGCTGACCATCACAAAGGTGGAGCAGAGCGCCCCCTCCGCTCCCCGCGCCAGCAATACCGCCACCAACTCCATCACCGTCACCGACATTCCGGGGGCGGTGTTTTCCATTGACGGCGGAAAAACGTGGCAGGTCAGCACCATCTTTGAGGGACTGACTCCAGACACGGCCTATACCATTCAGGCCAAGTACCCTGCTGATCGTAACCATGAGGAAAGCCCTACATCCTCCGCCATCATTCGCACCACCCGGCAGGATACCTCCGCTGGTACGGTCCAGTCCGCCGTCTACACCTATGACGGGACGCCGAAGTCCCTGACGGTGGATGTTCCCACGGGATGTACGCAGGTAGTCCAGACATTCACTGGAACCAATGGGACCTCCTACGGCCCCACCACCGAGCTGCCGACGAACCCTGGCGTTTACAATGTGAAGGTCAGCTACACCATGCAGAGTGGATACGAGGAATTACAGCCGCAGTACGCCACCCTGACCATCAACAAGGCCACCCCCGCCACACCCCTGGCCCCGGTGGTCACTGGCGTTACCGATTCCTCCATCACCATTGAAGTGGTGGACGGTATGGCCTACTCCATTGACGGCGGTGTGACGTGGCAAACCACGGACACCTTCACCGGCCTGAACCGGGACACCGCCTATGAGATCAAGGTCAAGGCGGTGGAGACCGCCTGTTACAAGGAATTAGAGGGCCCCTCCACCATGCAGGCCACCGAGAAAACCGTTGTCA
The DNA here is from genome assembly GCF_950073225.1 of uncultured Oscillibacter sp. Lineage (NCBI taxonomy): Bacteria > Bacillati > Bacillota > Clostridia > Eubacteriales > Oscillospiraceae > Oscillibacter > uncultured Oscillibacter sp. The sequence goes on along the minus strand of NZ_CATMPS010000014.1, from coordinate 56,158 downwards.
CCTTTGAGCGGTTTGCCGATCAGACGGTGGAGTACACCGGACACGCGCAGACCTATACCCTCCCCAAGTCCAACCCCGGCATCGCCTCCATGACCATCGTCGGCTATGACGGCATTGCCACCCCGCCCGTTACCGTGGGCGATTATGTGGTCAACATCGACTTTGTGGCGGCGGAGGGCTATAAACTGCCCGAAGCCCTGCCCGCACCGGTGCTGCATATCACCCGTGCCTCCGGCGAGGCCGGGACTGTTCGGCCCGTGCTGAAGGATGAGACTGTCACCTACACCGGCGCGCCCCAGCGTTACCACGGGGCGGACGGCATTGAGGGCATGGCCTCCGTTGCCCTGACCTACACCGGCGCGGACGGCGTGGAGAGTACCACCGCTCCCACCAACGCCGGAACCTATGCCGTAACAGCTATTTTCTCCCCGGACGCCAACCACACCCTGGCTCCCGGTGACTACACCGCCACCCTGACCATCCGCAAGGCGGGGCAGGATACCCCCATGGCTACGCTGGAGAGCAGTTCTTCCCACTCACTGACCGTCTCCGCTATCCCTGGTGCGGAGTACAGCATTGATGGCGGGACCACTTGGCAGAGCGGCAACACCTTCAGCGGGCTGGAAGCGGATAAGGATTACACGATTCTGGTCCGCATGGCCGAGGACGAAAATCACACCGCCTCCGGTGTCCGCCCTGTCTCCGGCAGGACCACCGACAAGCCTTTGGACATTCTGGACACGGATATGCCCGCTTACAGTACCGTCTACAACAGCAACCGTCAGCCCTACCCCTATACCAATCTTCTGACGGAGATGGAGGGTGTAAAGTCTGTCAGCGTCATGTATGTCGGCACCCTGGCCAGCGGCAAGCCCTATGAGACTTCCGAGGCCCCCGTGGACGCTGGTACTTACAAGGTTCGCTTCTACTTGGTTGCCGAGGACGGCTACGATCTGACCGCCGAGCAGGTCTACGCGGATATGACCATCTCCAAGGCTCCGCAGACCATGACTACCGCCCCCACCATCGCCCGCCGCACAACGACCACCATTGCGCTGAACCCCGTTCCCGGCGCGGAGTACAGCATGGACGGCGGCGAGACTTGGCAGGACAGCCCCAAGTTTACCGGCCTGACCCCGGATACCGTTTACACCTTCACCCAGCGGATGAAGGAGACGGACAATCTCACCGTCTCTGAAAGCCAGAGCGTGGAGGGCCGGACCGTGGCCGACACGGGGCTGGACTATGAGATCGACTACCGGAAGGAGATCGTCACCTTCGACCCCGATGTGGTGGAGGCCGGGAAGGACTACACCCTGACCGATAGTCTGCCCAACGGCGGCGAAATCATCCCCGGCACGACCATCTATGTCCGTCTGGTGGATGATGGCACTGGAAGTCCCGGCCCCGTGGTCATGGAGGTTTTACCGGAGCGCCCCGCCGCCCCGGATGTGAAGGTGAATCCCTTCGACCTCACCATGAACACCACCGAGGATATGGAGTATTCCGACGATGGCGGCAAAACCTGGAAGCCTTGCGGGGACAGCCAGAATGTGGAGGACCGGCAGGGCGAGACGCTGCTGGTGCGGATCGCCGCTACGGACGATTCCTTTAAGAGCGAGGCCACAACCGTGACCGTCCCCGTCCGGGGCGAGGCTCCCGCGCTGACCGTTGACAACGCCACGGAGCGCATGGACAGCACCGCCGCTATGGAGTATTCCAAGGACGGCGGTAAGACCTGGATTCCCTGCCTGGACAACATGGACCTCTCCGAGCTGACCAACGCCACGTTGCTGGTGCGCTATGCCTGTGACGGCACCAAGCACGCCAGCAACAGCGCCACCCTGACCGTCCCCAGCCGGAACGCCGCCCCCACCGCCGACATTGACCGTGTGGCAGAGCTGCTGACCGTCTCCGGCACCGCGCCGGAGTATCGGACGGAAAATGGCTGGGCTGCTGTGCCTGTTGATGGGCTGGATGCGTCCAGCTTCTACGGCAAGGAGCTGGCAGTCCGGGAGAGGTACGATGCCGAACATTTTGCCAGCCTGCCCGTGCTGGTGAAGGTCCCCAACAAGGGTGCGAAGCCCGACCTCACTATTGACCGGGATAAGCAGACGGTAAATACTACCACCAGTATGGAGTATTCCACGGACGGTGGCAAAACCTGGACCAAGTGTGACCCGGATATGGATGTGTCCAACCTGACGGGCCAGACCATTCTCGTCCGGGAAGCGGCGACCGAGGACCAGTTTGCCAGCGATATTACGGAAGTCCATATCCCCAGCCGGACGGAGAATCCCACCGTTACCCTGGACACGATCACCGAGACGGTGGACACCACCGAGGATATGGACTACTCCACCGATGGCGGTTTGACCTGGAACCCCTGCACCAAGCCCCTGGACGTTTCCGGCCTGACCGGGCAGACCATCATTATCCGCAACCATGGCAATGAGGATTCTTTCCCCAGCAGCGGTTTGAGCATTACCATTCCCGTTCGCCGGGAAGCCCCCAAGGTGGAGGTGGACAGCAGAGCGCAGACCGTCAGCTCCGACAAGGGTACGGAGTTCTCCATGGACGGCGGCAAGACCTGGACCGCCCTCTCCAAGCTCTTGAACACAGCCGATTACCTGGGCAAGACGGTTCTGTTCCGCTATCCCGCCACCAAGGAGGACTTTGCCAGCCGGACCGTTACCGTGGTGATCTCCAAGAACCCCGGCGCTCCCATTCTGGTCTTTGACCCTAAAAATGAGACGCTGAACACCACCCCGGATATGGAGTACAGCACGGACGGCGGCAAGACTTGGAAGCCCTGCCCGAACCCTCTGGACGTATCCGATCTGGCTGGGAAGGATGTTCTCATTCGTTACCCCGGCAAGGGTGACGGCCTGCCCGGTGAGACGGTCACGGTGAAGATTCCCGACCGCCGCAAGGCTCCCAGCGTGGGCCATACCGATGAAACCCGGCAGGGGCGGAATGACGGCGCTCTCACCAAGACGGATAAGACCATGGAATACCGGCTCCTGCCTGACGGCAAGTGGACCGCTATCACCGGAGAAACCGTGAGGGGACTGGCTCCCGGCACATACGAGGTGCGCTATGCGGCCACCGCCTCTGAAATGGCCTCCCAGGTCCAGAAGGTCACGATTGCCAAGGGCGGCAGCACGGGCGGCATTGGTGATCTGACAACTCCCGGCTCCAAGCTCTCCCTGCTGAACCGGAAGGACCACATCGCCTATATCGCCGGACGGACCACCACCCAGGCCGCGCCCAACGCCGATATTACCCGCGCCGAGGTTGCCGCTATCCTCTACCGGCTCCTGACCCCGGAGGCCAAAGCCGCCTACGGTACGAATATCAACCGCTTCAAGGATGTGCCCGCTGGGGCGTGGTGCGGCACCGCCGTCTCCACCCTCTGCAACATGGGCGTGATTAACGGCTACCGGGACGGCACATTTGGCCCCCGGCGCAATATCACCCGTGCGGAGCTGGCGACCATCCTCTCCCGGTTCTGCGATACCAGCGGCAGTAATACCGTTCTGGACCGCTTCACCGACATTTCCCATAGCTGGGCGCGGAAGTACATCAATCTGGCGGCGGAGGCCGGTCTGGTCTACGGCTATAAGGACGGCACCTTCCGGCCCGACCAGAACATCACCCGCGCGGAGACAATCGTGATGGTCAACCGTATCCTGGGCCGCAGCGCCAGCGCCGACACGGTGGTGAAGGGCTACAAGACCTTCTCCGACGTGCCCACCGGCGCATGGTACTATTGGGACATTGTAGAAGCGTCCAATGGACATAGCTTCAGCATGAATGGCTCCACGGAGAAGTGGACCGCCCTGGGATAATCCCATAACACTTTCAGCCCCGGAAGGACTTGCTCCTTCCGGGGCTTGTTTTACGTTTAAGGAGGTATATTTTACGAAAACAGGAGAAAACGGTAACAATTTATGTTCAATCTCGCTTTCTGGCGGCAAGGATTCGACAGCCATGCTCCTGCTGATGATCGAGAAGGAAATGCCCATTGACTGCGTTCTCTATGCGGATACCACCATGGAATTTCCCGAAATGGAGGCACATATCGCCAAACTGGACGAACATCTCTACCGGGAGCGTGGTATCCATATCACGACCCTGAGCCATCCCCACGGCTTTGAGTGGCTGATGCTGGACGTCCCCATGCAGCAGGAACGGGCCATAGCCAGACGGATTGCCAAGGGTCAGCCCCTTACCGGCTACGGCTGGCCCGCAATGCGGATACGCTGGTGTACCGGGCAACTCAAAACCCATCTGATGACCAAAGAGGTCAACCGGCTGAAAAAAGAGAAGAACGCTCTGCACCATATCGGCATTGCTGCTGATGAGGCCCACCGCTGTAAGGACGATCCGCAGAATCGCTATCCCCTGGTAGAGTGGGGGATCACCGAAGCCCAGGCGTTGCAGATTTGCTATAATCGAGGATTTGATTTCGGGGGACTGTATAAGATTTACCGCCGTGCCTCCTGCTGGTGCTGTCCCCTCCAACGCATTGACGAGCTGCGGAAACTGCGTACCCACCACCCGGAGCTGTGGGCGCGGCTGCGGGAGATGGACAACCGGGCACGGGCTATGTATGGCCCTGGTCCCCTGGGACAGTTCAAGAAGGATTGGAGCGTGGAGCGGCTGGAGGAACGCTTTGCCCGTGAGGAAAAGGAGGGCTGCGCCTGATGCACGTTCTCTGCCGTCTAGTGGTTCCGCCTTAGTTCTCATTGCCGTGCCTACATCAAAATTCGATTAGGAAGGAGTTGACTATTATGGAAATGTTTGCGGAGCATGACGCACAGCAAAAGCTGGGGGAAAGATTGGACGAAAGCCTCTTGAATCACGCAAAGGCCCTTTCTACGGCGGACAGACCTCAGATCGTGCAAGTGTATGGACTGCAAGCCTTGGCGGAAATTCACTGCTATCTGAAAACGGTGCATCAGTTTGACCCTGCCGAGGTAGAGGCCCTTCTGCAATTTAATGACCCGCTGGTGGCGGCGAGCCTCTGTTGGGAGGAAAATTCCCATGAGTACAGTTTTCCCATCTGCGATCTGCTGCGGGAGACAGGGGCAAAGGAGCGCCTGCCTCTGGCGGAGCCTGAGCCGCCGAAAAAGCTCTCTGTGCGGGAACAGTTGCGTTCCGCTATGAAGAAGGCCCGCCAACAGCTCGCCCCGGCAGAACGGCCCAGGGGTGATGAGGGGCGCTGATGCAACCAGCCGCCGCTTGTGAGAACGGGGTAATCTCTATTCTAACAATAAGACCAATCACGCTCAAAGTCGCCAACGCCTATGTAGTGCAGTATCATCGGCACAACCAGCTCACAAATGGACATAAGTGGTTTGTGGCCTACTATGACGGCGAAAGACTATGCGGCGTTGCAATAGCTGGACAACCCGTGGCACGGAGACTGGATGATGGATTGACGATTGAAATAAGGCGTGTCTGTACGGATGGGACCCGTAATGCTTGCAGCATTTTATATGGAGCGTGTGCCAGAATTGCACGCGAAATGGGCTATAAGCGGATCATTACATACACGCTTGCTTCAGAACCGGGAACAAGTCTGCGGGCAAGCGGATTTGAAGATCACGGCGAGGCTGACGGGGTGTCCTGGAATATGCCCGGACGCCCACGGGAGATCATGCAGGAAACGGCCCAAGGTCCTGTGCAAAAATACTCGCTGGGAAAGAAAAGGCGGTGGGAAAAACATTTTAGTACAGGAAGGGGGTAAATCATCATGCAGGACGAAGTGCGGGACAAATCCGTAGCACTGGCAATCAAGGTGAGCAAGACCGGCGGCAGACTGACCTCCGATTTGCTCAAATGGGCCATGCGGAAGTACATGGCGCAATCCCAAAATCCGAAAATCCATCACGGCAAGCAGACTGTAAAGCAGCTTGTCGGGCAGGGAACGGGCGTGAAAAGTATTGATATTACGGAGAAAAATATCAAATCCTTTGAACGTGTGGCAAAAAAATATGGCATTGATTTTGCGCTGAAAAAGAACCCGGGGAAAGGCGAATACTACGTCTTTTTCAAAGCGCGGGATGATGATGCCATGCAAGCCGCCTTTGCCGAGTACGCCGCCAAGACTGTCCAGCGCAAGGCCCCGGAGAAGCCCTCTGTGCTGCAACAGCTCTCCCATTTCAAGGAGACGGTCAAGAACATGGCGCGGGATACGGCCAAGAACAGGGACAAAGGGGGCCATGAGCTGTGAAATTTGACTTGAAAAAGTTTCTCATCCTCAATTTCCCCTATGTGTTCATCTTCTGGTTTTTCAACCGTGTGGGCGAGGGCTACCGGCTGGCGGCTGGCGCGGATGTGGTGGCAAAGAGCATGGGGGCAATTTCCAGCCTGGGGGAGATCATTTCCCACAACCCTCTCCCCAGCTTCCACCTCCAGGACCTCCTTGTGGGGTTGATCGGCGCAGCCTGTGTCCGGGCGGCGGTCTATATCAAGGCCAAGAACACCAAGAAGTACCGCCACGGAGTAGAATATGGCTCCGCACGATGGGGCACGGCGGAGGACATTAAGCCCTTCATTGCCCCTAAGTTTGACCAGAATATCCTCCTGACGCAGACCGAGCGCGTCATGGTAGGCCGCAACAAGATTCCCAAGTACAACATCAATAAAAATGTGCTGGTGATCGGCGGCTCCGGCTCCGGCAAGACCCGTTTCCATATTAAGCCCAACCTCATGCAGATGAACGCTTCGTATATTGTTACTGACCCGAAAGGTACAGTGGTCAAGGAATGTGGCAAAATGCTCCAACAAGGCGGATATGTTATAAAAATCCTCAATACTATTAACTTCAAGCAGTCTATGAGGTACAATCCGTTCAAATACATCTACTGCGAGAACGACATTCTGAAGCTGGTCAACTGCATTATGGAGAACACCAAGGGCGAGGACAGCAAGGGCGGCGAAGATTTTTGGGCCAAAGCCGAAGCCTTGTACTATCAGGCGTTGATCGCCTATATCTGGTATGAGGCCCCGGAGGAAGAAAAAAACATGACCACGCTGCTGGAAATGTTAAACGCCTCGGAAGTGCGGGAAGATGACGAAAACTTCAAAAATGCCGTGGATTTGATGTTTGAACAGTTGGAAAGCCGGGACCCGGATCACTTCGCCGTCCGGCAGTACAAGAAGTACAAAATGGCAGCGGGCAAAACAGCGAAGTCGATCCTGATTTCCTGTGGCGCACGAATGGCCCCCTTTGATATTAAGGAGGTCCGCCAGCTTATGGAGGGTGACGACCTGGAGCTGGACAAGATCGGGGACCGGAAAACGGCGCTGTTCTGTATCGTCTCCGATACGGATATGACCTTCAATTTCATCTCGGCCATGGTCTACACACAGATGTTCAACGTCCTGTGCGACAAGGCTTTAGAGAACGGCGGCGCGTTGAAAACCCACGTCACCTGTCTGCTGGACGAGTTCGCCAACCAGAAGATTCCAAACTTCCAACATCTTATCAGCGTGATTCGCTCCCGCGAAATTTCCGCCCATATCGTGGTCCAGACGCAGAGCCAGCTCAAGGCCGTTTATAAGGACCACGCGGAGACGATTATCGGCAACTGTTCCTGTGTGTTGTTCCTCGGAGGCAAGGAAAGAAGCACCTTAAAGGAGATTTCCGAAACTTTAGGGAAGGAAACCATTGATCTATATAACACCTCTGACACCAGAGGGAGCCAGCGGAGCATGGGTGTAAACTACCAAAAATTAGGGAAGGAACTCATGACAACCGACGAACTGGCGGTAATGGACAACAGCAAGTGCATTTTGCAGGTGCAGGGCGTAAGACCGTTCTTCTCTGAAAAATATGATATTACCAAGCACCCGCAATACAAATACTTGCTGGATTCCAGCAAGAAGAACTACTTTGATATTGCAAAATATCTGAGCCACAGGCTGACCGTTCGGCCTGATGATGTTTTCGAGTGCTGTGAGCTGGAGGCCCCGGCTGCGCCGGAGAAACCTGCTCACGGCTGATTCTATATCCGCATAGCGCGGAACCAATCCCTGACCGTCTGGCCGGACAGGCTGCTTTTGATAGCTGTTACTCAAAAGCCACGTTCCCGGCCCGGTAGAGTCGCTGACTGACACCATCAGTCAGCGGTTTTTATATTTCTGGGGAGATTCTCCCATCACTTTCAAACTAATATTTTCAACATTATGGAGGTAGTTTTATGGAATTTTTCACTTCTGCTATTGACACTTTGAAGGTTCTTGTGGTCGCGTTGGGCGCTGGTCTGGGTGTGTGGGGCGTCATTAACCTGCTGGAAGGTTATGGCAACGATAACCCCGGTGCGAAGTCCCAAGGCATGAAAGTGCTACACCAGCCTGACCAACGGCGCGGTGGAAATTCCCCTGAAAGACCTGGGAACCGGCCAGCAGATTACCGTTCAAGCGGCGGACCATGCCGGGAATTATTCGCAGACGTATCAGGTGAAGAATCCCAACTACAAAGCACCCGCCGCCAGCCAGTCCACCCAGGGCCAGAAGCCCACAACCACCACGCCGGTGAAGCCTCCGGCCACCTCTGCCACCAATCCGCCCTCCGGTTCGGCCAGCGTGACCCCGGACCCGGAGGGTCAGCTTTCCGCCAAGCCCCTGACCCCGGACGGGCAGGGCACGGTGGTGGACAATGTGACGGACCAGGACAGCAAGGAATTTTTCACCTTCACCACCCCCAGCGAGAACACCTTTTATCTGGTGATTGACAAGCAGCGGGAGAGTGAAAATGTCTATTTTCTCAACGCTGTCACGGAATCCGACCTTTTTGCCCTGGCGGAGAAGGACAAGGAGCCGGAGGACAACAACGTTTCCGCTATTCCCGACCCGGAGCCGGTCTGCAACTGCGAGGACAAGTGCGCTCCCGGCGAGGTTGACACCGATTGCCCCGTCTGCCCCCTGACCATGAAGGACTGCACCGGCAAGGTCCCCGCCGCTGACCCGGAGGGCGATAAGGACCCGGAGCCGGAAAAGCCGGAGAAGGGTAGCTCCAGTACCATGATTCTGGTGGTAATTGCGGCTCTGGCCGTAGGCGGCGCTGGGTACTATCTGAAAATTTACAAGCCCAAGCACGATCTGGACGATGCGGAGGATTTTGACGAACTGACCGGCGAGGACGAGGAAACGGTCAACGAGGACGATCTGGAACCCGCCCCCCGGCGCGGTCCCTGCGAGGAGCCGGAGGAACCGGACTACCAGGAATACTACGGCTACGAGGAACCGGAGGATGAGGAATGACCCGTTTCACCGACAGTCCTTATGAACGCATAATGATCCAGGTTCCCACGGAGCGGCGGGAGGTCCACGGACCTCCCGCCCTTTCTCCCGGCCATCCCTGCTATGGCTGTCCCTATGGCCGTGACGTACCCTGCCTGGGTGTGTGCTATCGAAAATTGATAAAGGGAAGTGGTAAAAATGCGACATAACCTTGTAATTGCGGAAAAGCCCTCGGTTGCCATGAGCATCGCCAAGGTGCTGGAGGCAACAAGTCGGAAGGACGGCTATATGGAGGGCGGCGGCTGGCTGGTTAGCTGGTGTGTGGGCCATCTGGTAGAGCTGGCCCCGGCTGACGCATACGACCCCAAATATTCCAAGTGGAATTACGCCGATCTGCCCATTATCCCCGACTTGTGGCGGTTTCAAGTTTTGCCGGACACCAAGAAGCAGTTTAACATCCTGCGCCAGCTTATGAACCGGGAGGATGTGGACACGGTAATTTGCGCCACGGATGCCGGACGGGAGGGTGAGCTGATTTTCCGGCTGACCTATAACCTTTGTAAATGCACGAAGCCCGTCAAGCGGCTGTGGATTTCCTCCATGGAGGAATCCGCTATCCGCAAGGGTTTTGATAATCTGGCAGACGGCCAGAAGTACGACAACCTCTACACCGCCGCCCTCTGCCGCGCCAAGGCTGACTGGCTCGTTGGCATCAATGGGACCCGGCTGTTTACCACGCTGTATAAAGGCAAGACGCTGAACGTGGGCCGGGTGCTGACCCCCACGCTCACCCTTCTGGCGGAACGGGAGGCGGCGATTGAGCATTTCAAGAAGGAAAAATTCTACATTGTGGAGTTGACCACCCAGGGCCTCCGGGCCGTCAGCGGCAAGTTCAATTCTAAAACGGACGCGGAAGCCCTGCGGTCCTCCTGCCTGGGCAAAACCGCCGTGGTTCAGTCTGTCACCCGGAAAGACAAAACCGAGCGTCCCCCGAAACTCTACGATTTAACTACTCTCCAGCGGGAGGCTAACCGCCTCTTTGACTACACCGCCCAGCAGACCCTTGACTACCTCCAATCTCTCTATGAGAAGCGGCTGGCAACCTACCCCCGGACGGACAGCCGCTATCTGACCGAGGATATGGCGGAGGGCCTGCCCGTCCTCTGCTCCACTGTGGCTGGTGCGCTGTCCTTCCTGGCGGGCCAGCCCCTCCCGGTATGCGCTGCTCAGGTGGTGGACAGCTCCAAAGTGACTGACCACCACGCCGTCATTCCCACGGCGGAGATCGCCGGTGCTGACCTTGCCGCCCTGCCCACCGGGGAGCGGAACATCCTCCGCATGATCGCCGTCCGGCTGCTGTGCGCCGTGGGCGAGGCCCATACTTATGCGGAGACTGCCGTTACGCTGGACTGTGGCGGCGCTTCTTTTATGACTAAGGGCCGCACGGTGACGGCGCTAGGCTGGAAGGGAACGGAGAAAGCCTTCTTATCCACACTGAAGCAGAAAGCCGAGGAACCGGCCCCGGCGCTCCCGGCGCTGTCCGAGGGCCAGCGGTTGGAGAGTGCGGACGCTCTGCTGAAGCAGGGCACTACGTCTCCCCCGGCACGGTTCACCGAGGACACCTTGCTCTCCGCCATGGAACACGCCAGCGCGGAGGACTTTGCTGCTCTGGAATCTGTGGAGCGGACCGGCCTGGGCACACCCGCCACCCGCGCCGCCACCATTGAAAAGCTGGTGAAGTCTGGCTTTGTGGAGCGCAAGAAGAAACAGCTCATTCCTACGGAGAAGGGACTGGCCCTGTTCTGGGCCATGCCCGACCAGCTCAAGTCCGCCAAGCTGACAGCGGAGTGGGAGGACCGGCTGGGGGCCGTGGAACGGGGTGAGCTGGCCCCGGAGGACTTCATGGCGGGGATTACCGCCATGCTCACCGATTTGGTAAAAGCCTATCGGAATGTGAACGTAACCCCGTCCCCTCTCTCCGATTCCGGGCGGGCAGTGATTGGCAAATGCCCCCGCTGCGGCAAAAATGTGGTGGAGGGCAAAAAGAGCTTTTACTGCGAGGGCTACCACGATACCCCCTCCTGCGGCTTTGCGCTGTGGAAAAACGACCGCTTCTTTACCAGCAAGCGCAAGGAGCTGACAAAGAAAATCGCCGCTTCTCTCCTGAAAACCGGGTGCGCGGCTGTCACCGGCCTGTTTTCTGAGAAGAAGGGCGTTTTCTATGACGCCACCGTTGTCCTGAACGATGACGGCGGCAAATTTGTCCGCTTCAAGCTGGAATTTGACAACAACAAATCTACTGAAAAGAAAGGAACGTGAGAATGAATATGAACAACAATATTTTTGACCGCCGTTTGAAGGCGATTCTGTCCGCCAGCGGTGTGGAGCGCGGGGAGCTGGCTCGTCACCTGGGCGTGTCCGTGCCCACGGTGAACCGCTGGCTTAACGGCATCAGCACCCCCAACGCCTACCAGTTCCGGGCTATTGCACACTATTTCGGTATGCCCTACGACTGGTTCCTGGAGGACGAGGGTGGCGTCCCCAACGCGGACGATATGGCCGTCAAGCTGGGCCTGTCCCCGGAGACAGTGGAGGCCCTGCTGGAGCTGGCTGACTCCGAGAGCGAGGAAGTGCTGACGGCGGTGGACGATGCCGTCTGCGCCGTGATCACCGCCATCAACGCTGTGTATGGCGATCTGCTGGAGATTGCTGAGAGCAGCGGAGGTTGAGCCTATGAGAGATGTGGAACAGGTCGTTGCGGGCCTGAAAGCGGAAACTGTCCGTGGACTCACAAAGGAGAACGCCCGCCCAGAGGCTCAACTGGCGTGGTACTGGACCTATATCGGTTCTCTTGATATGGCACAGCAGTTGGGGCTAATCAATGATACGCGCCGCCAGGAGCTTTATAGGGAAGTAGCGCAATTTAAGCCCAAGTATGAAATAAAAGCTGTTCAGGAAGTGAACCATTTAGCGGCTGCGGAAATGAGTGTGGAGGGCAACTACAACCAGATTGACGGCATCATCAATAACGAGGCCCCCAAGCCTGTTGTGGAGGCATCCGAGAATGAGGCCCTTTACCTGGTGGGCGGTACTGCGTATCTTCATATCCAGACCAGCGAGGATGATCGTGAGTATACCTGTGACGATTGCTTTGCCACCTATGACTACACCCTCTATGATAAGGAAACCATGCGGCTGATAGACGGTGGGCGGATGGAGGTCGTTGCGGATATACAGGATACCCCCAGCCAGATTCACCGGCTGGCCGCACAGAACATCTTAGAGTGCCAGACGCTCCTGGGCGCTTCTTCCATTGAATCCGTGTCTATGGACATTCTGGAAACCTTACAAGTTGCGAAGGAAGTTATTGTCAGGAGTGAGGCCCCCAAGCCCTCCCTCCTGGACAATCTGCGCCAGTGCCAGGAGGAAGCCGGACGGTCCCAGGGCGGGGCCGCTCCCTCCAACCCCAGCCGGGACCCGGAGAGGTGACGCCATGCGACTGACCAACATCGAAAAGGAAACGGTTATCAACTTCAACGAGGCAGAGCGCACGGCCAGCGTCTACACCCACAACGAGGCTTTGAAGCATCAGCTTTTGGAGCTGTGCCAGTCCCACCCGGAACAGGTGCGCCAGACCGCCGTCAACGCTTGGGGCGGGCTGACGTTTGAACTGCCGAAGAAGTGGCTGAAGGTATCATCGCCCCGCATCCTCTCCCCGGCGCAGAGGGCTGTGCTGGATAAGATGAACCAAAACAAGCGAACGAGCGGCTGACCGCCCATATTGCCCGGAGCGGGATATTTCATCCATTTCGGGCTTCTCTATACTGAAACGAGGAGGTATTCATGGCAAGCAAACTGCAATTTGTATCGGAGCTGGCAGCTCACACCGCCCAAACCGTCACGCGGGATGTGGACGGCTGGAAACGGTATTTGGGTACCGCAAGCCGTCTCTACAAATATCGTTTTGATGAACAGCTTTTGATCTACGCCCAGCGCCCGGACGCTACGGCCTGCGCCAGCATGGAGCTGTGGAATGAAACCATGCGGCGATGGGTGAAGCCCCATTCCAAGGGCATCGCTCTCATTCGGAACAATAAGTGGGGTAAACCCCGCTTGGAATATGTCTTTGATGTGGCGGACACCCGCCCGGTGCGGGGAGCTCGTGAGCCGTATCTGTGGGAAATGACAGAGGAAAAATATGGCGCTGTTGCGGAGGCATTGGAGCGGCAGTATGGTCCCAGCGTCGAACTAGACATTGGCTGGCGGCTCATGGAACAGGCCAGTTGTGCCGTGGGGGAAGCCTACCGGGACTACCTGGAGGACCTGCGTCATGACACGCGGGGCAGCTTTTTTGAGGAATTGGACGATCTCAGCCTGGAGGTCCACTTTCGGAATATCCTCACCGCCAGCGTCCAGTACACCGTCCTGACCCGCTGCGGCCTGGACCCCAGCGATTACCTGGAGGACGAGGACCTTGCGAACATTACCGAGTTTTCCACCCCCGCCGTCCTCCACCACTTGGGTAATGCCGCCAGCAAGGTTTCCATGGACCTTCTCAACGAAATTGGCCGCGCCGTCAAAGCCTTTGACCGGGAACAGGCAAAAAATAAAGAAAAAAATATTGAAAAACCTCTTGCAAAATCGCCTGAGATCGACTATACTAAGGCCAAGGAAGAGTTTAGCGCTGTAAAGCGCGAAAGCGAAGAAAGGAGCGTCAACCATGACGAAAGAACTGACTTACAAGCAAGCGGGCGATTACCTGATTCCCGACCTGACGCTGGACGGAGCGGAGGACCTGGAGGAAATGCCCCTGGGCAAGTACGGGATGCTGAGGGAGACGTTCCTGGAGGAACGCCACGCCGGGACATACACCTCCATGCTGCTGACGGGACGGCTGTACCCCCACCTGCGGGAGATCGACCGGCAGGCGCGGGAGCAGGTGGACCGGATGGTGGCCGACTTGAAGGAGCAGAACGGAGTGGACGAAGCGATGAAGGCCCGCGATCAGACGGGCTGGGTTCAGGCGGTGAACAGCTTCACGGCCCAGGCGGAGGAGATCGTGCTGGCGGAGATCGTCTACAAGTAAATCAGGAACAGCAGGAGACGGCGGGCGAACAGCCCGCCGTTTCTGCGTCCAAAGAAGAAACGCTATACCCTGCGGAGCCGGACCTTTCGTTGTTCTCCCTGTTCCCTACGGTAGAGGAACAGATTGAGAATATCGCCCAGGCCCAAGCAGAGGACCAGCGGACAGCCCAGCAGCAAACCACCCTTCCTGCCGGACAGGTGCCGGAGGCGGTCATTGGCTACGCCCTCACTAGCGGAGGCAACCGTTCTCACAGCATTGAGCGCATTGTGGCCTTCTTCCAGAAGGGTCCCACCGGTTCCGCCGCCGCTTCCTTCATGGCAAAGGAATTTGGCGAGGGTGGCAAGGGCGTTACCATTGACGGACAGGAATACTCCCTATGGTTTAATCAGGAAGGATTTCGTATCGCACCGGGACGGTCCGCTTTTGGTCCCGGCAGTACCCTTGTTACCTGGGTGAACGCCGCCGCTATGACCTCCAACCTCCTGCGGGATGGAACATTCGCCGCGCAGGATAAAATTGACGCCGCTCCCGACAACGAAGTGCGGGAACTGGCTGAAAAGCTATGGTATCTCCGCCAGGATTTCAGCGACAGCGCAAAGGAGCGGAATCTTATGCCCATCATTTCTCAGCACTTCTTGGGCAAAGGTTTTCCGGACGATACAAAGGAAATCGCTGAACTGCTGAAATTCCCGGTCCACCGCCAGCAGATTTTGCAGGAGCTGGACGCATTTATGGTCGAATACAGATACCGCCCGGACCTCCTGCGCTTCCGCAAAATCCATGACCCGGAGGAACTGTTCAGAAGCATTGACCGTTTATCTGCGGTAAAAGAGCAATATAAAGAGGTAGAGGGCTTTGCCCCGGCAAAGGCCAGCTTCATCACCGAGGATGAAATTACCCAGCTTTTACGTCGCGGCGGCAATATATCCGAGGCCAAACTGCGTATTTACGCCTATTTTAAGCAGGGTCATGACCCCAAGGAGTGCGCCGACTTTCTGAAAAGCAGCTATGGCGAAGGCGGACACTGCTGCACCGGCTACGACGAGAACCATGGCACCAAGGGGATCAGTCTCACCCGTGAGGATGAAGAATCCGGCTATAAGGGCTATGATACGGTCACGCTGAACTGGAACCAGGTGCAAAAGCGCGTCCGGGCGTTGGTTGACAGTGGGCAGTATCTCAACGATCAGGAAAAGGCGTACCTTCCGGTTTATGAGAAAGTAACCCTTGCCCGGCGGATTTATCATTTTTACAGTATGGACCCCAACCGGACCAATCCCCCCGGCAACGATATGGACGCCGCCGTGAAGAGAATCCGGGCTATTCTGGAATCTGATGATTCCAAGAAACAATCTGAATTGTACGGCGAGATGTTCAACATCATGAACGCTGTCTCCCTGGACAGCCCGGTATACCAACGGATGACGCCCGCCCTGCGGGATATGGAGACATTCATGCGGGGTGAATATTCTCTGTATGAACCTCTGCCGGAAGCTGTTTTGCAGGCGGAGCGTCAGGCGAAACAGACAGCAAAGGAGGCCCGGCGTGCGGTCCCCGCACCCCAACGCACACCTTCCGAGGCCCCGCCTGATTCTGGGGACCGGCTGGCGGCTGCGGCCCGTGCCCTGACGAACAAGCGGCGCACTCCGGCACAGGAGAACCAGAGCGGCCAATTCAGCTTGTTCTCCCCGGCAGCGTCCGCCCCGCTGGAGCCAGGACCGCCCGCACCTGCGCCGGAGGTCCAGCCGCCAGCGCCGCCCCAGGCCCCGGAGCAGAGCAGTACCTTCGTCCCATCCCCGTATTCGGCCTATAAGGCCATCAAGGAAGCCCACCCAGACGGCATTGTGCTGTATCAGGTGGGCGACTTCTTTGAGATGTACGGCGAGGACGCCAGGACCGCCGCACCTCTATTCGTATCTTCAGCGGTCCATCCAGGCCGTGCGGGACCTTGTTGCCAAGGCCCGCACCGCTGTCCTGGGCACGGAAGATTCCGCACCTCCCCCGCCTCCCTCTGAACCGGAGCCGGAACAGGTGGAGATTGACGGCGGGCAGGTGATTCCGCTCCCTCCGCCAGTTTCCCGCCAACCGCGCCGGGAACGCCATAACTTCCAGATCACCGATGATAACCTGGGCGTGGGCAGCGAAAAAACGAAATATCAGTATACGATGTCCGTGATGAAGTGGTCCGTCTATGTAATCGGCATCATAGCGATTCCCATTGCGTTTTCCAAGCCGTCCAACCTGACGGTTATGCTGTGGTCCGCAGCTGGAACCATCATGTCCGCTGTTGCCGGTCCTGTGGTAGTCGGCCTGTACAGCAAAAAAGCCGGAAAGGGCGCAGCTCTGCTCGGCTCTATCGGCGGGTGCGCTTCCTTCTGCATCCTCTACTTCGGGCACATTATCGGTTCCGTATATCAGTGCTGCGGCATCGGCGGCTTTATCAGCGTGGTGCTGACCCTGATCGGTATTCCCCTGTTCAAGCCTATGGACCCTGCTCATGCAGAAAAAATGTTCGTGGGTGTTGAGGATACCGTTACTGAACCGTAACAACCAAATAAGGAAAGAAGGGTAAAGACTTATGGGAACCTATGAGTGGAAACAGATTACTGCTGATCTGAAAAGATATCTCCATTTGATGTACACCCCGGTCGGGATGAAGTGGATTGCCACGGAGGAGGAGCTGAACGCAATCCCGAAAGTACGCATCCACGAAAAACATTACGCGCCCTGCATGGTGGTGGGTCATGCCTTCCAGTTTGGGTGGACCTCCGCGTGCAAGCCTGAAAACATCCATAACAACTACTGCCGGGGCGTGCATGGCCTTGTGGAACGCGACGAGGAATGGTACAGCGGAAAGGTATTCGAGGGTGTCTGGTATGGCAACAGCGAAGCGGCCAGGGGACATCATGCGGCGCTGAACTGCGTTGACTCCAAATACTATGCGGTCGTTGCCTCCCCTATCGACGCCGGCCGCATTGAGCCGGATGTGGTAATCATGAACATCAGCCCTTCCCAGGCGTTCATGCTGTTTGCCGCTTATCAGTTCGACAACTACGAAAAACTGGAATTTACTTTCACGGGCGAGTCCACCTGCTCGGATTCCTGGACGCGGACCTTTATGACCGGGAAACCGTCCTTGGCCCTCCCCTGCTTTGCGGACTGCAAGTTCAGCGGCGTAGGCGAGTGGGAGCTGCGTGTCACGCTGACACCGGATCATGTCCTCCGGTGCGTGGACGGGCTGGGGAAGATGTTCAAAAACGGGCTTCGGCACCCGATTGCCCCTTCCAGCCTGACGACGGATATTACCGAGGGGCTTCCGGCCTCTTACCTGAAGTTCTGACGCAATCGACGTCTGCATAGCGATGATGGAGCCGTTATGGGAAGCTGTAACGGCTCCATCCGTTGCAGACGTAACAGGAGAATACAATGTCGGTCCAGGAAATAAAGGAAATAGGCCATCATAAACTCCAAGAGATATGTTTAACCATCGAAAACCATATTGCGGTAATGAAGTTACAGCCTTTGGCGGCGGCAGTTGCCCTCGCTGGCCTTTGGTATGAAATATGGCTGGTTCAGGACTACATCAACCAAAATAAAGACATTTGGATGTGCTTTCTGCGCTCCGATCTGAAAACCTTTTGTTCTTGTGTGGATATCCAGCAATTACAGCAGGGCAGCTCGGATAAAGACGCACCCAACAAGGAGCCATCCAGCCCAGTTACCCCGCAATCCCTGTTTAACCTGCGGGTCCCTTTGATCTGCGATTTGGAATGTCCGTCTTTAGGACAACACGTAATATGGGTACATTCTAAACCGGACTGAAAGCTATGGAGCAGCCCAAAGTGTTATTTATGGATGCTCGAAAATAATAGGAGATGCAGCATGGCAGTTAAAAAAGTAAATGAAATTGGGTTTAAACCACTTCAACAGGTTTTCCTCACTATAGAGGATCACATCGCAGTCATGACGCTGCACAACCCTCCGGTAAACGCGGTCAGCGGCGTTATGCAGGAGGAAATCCTGCGGGTTTGTGACTATATCAACCACAATGACGAAATATGGGTATGCGTCATGCACTCGGACTTGAAAACATTCTGCGTAGGCGTTGACATCAAGCGATTCTACCAGAGCATTGAGGACAGGGACGTGACCAATACCCAAGAGCTCTACTATGACGGGGCGCAAGCCCTGTATGATCTGCGGGTCCCCCTGATCTGCGCGGTCCACGGCCACTGTCTCGGCGGGGGCCTCTGTTATCCGGCAGGCGCGGATATCTCAATCGCCGTGAAGGGGACCCTCTTTGGAGCGCCGGAAGCCAGACTAAGCGTCGTTGGCGGAAGCGGCCATCTGGCCCGGATACTTCCGCCCCAAATCCAGAGGGATATGTGCTACTGCGGAAGCTCCATAACGGCGGAGGAACTGCACGAAAAGTACGGCGGCGTCACGATGGTGGTTGACAGCCTGGAGGAGCTGATGCCAGCGGCTATGGAGAAAGCACGGGAACTCTGCAAGCGGGGGCCTCTGGTTCTCCGCTATCTAAAGGCGTGTATGAATGAGCAGGAGGACTTCCAGATGCACCGCAAGAACGAATTGGAAGTTACTTATACTCGCTACATGGCGCGGCACTCGGATTTCAGGGAAGGAGTCAGTGCCTTCCTGGAAAAGCGGGAGCCGCAATACAAGGGCATATAACCACTGTGCAAGAACGAATAAAGATAGCCTCATGCCAGCGGCGTGGGGCTATCTTCTCTTAGCGAGTACATTCAATCGCTTCATCTATGATTTTTAGAACATGCGGCAGTTTGTCAGCCGGAACGGCTTTCAATTTCTGTATGACATATTCAAAGCTGTCTGGAGCTCTCCCAAACAATAAGGTGTCTGCGGAGAGATTGAGGGCCACGGCAAACGCGCGGATAGACTCAGAGGACAGGCCAGAACGTCCTCGTTCCACTTCCTGAATAAAGTTAGCACTATAACCAGACAATTTCGCCAAGTCCTCACGAGTCATTTTCTGGGCTGTCCGTTCGCTTTTAATTCTGGCTCCGATTTCTATATTGACGTCTTTTAATTTCCTAGCCATAGCATTACACCACCTTTACAAGTAGTGTAACCCCGAATAGGCAAAAGGAAAATTCTTACAAGTTTGTAGTTTTATCTATAGCAATGCACCGAATTATATGATATACTGCCAGCAGTGACCCAGATGGGGCGGTGACTACGAAAACTTCCCGTGCCGTCTGGCATGGGAGGCTTTTTGCATATAAAATGGGACAATCAGAATTTTTCTGAATTTACCTTATTTCTCGGGAGGAATAAACTCCAAAAGTTCTCCGATCTCACATTCAAGCACTGTGCATAGGCGAGATAAGACATCAACATCTAATCTGGATATCGTGTTGTTGCAATAATGATTGATTTGCGTCCGCTGCATTTCCGCTCGATGGCTAAGTTTGTTTTTGCTTATACCACGATCTTCAATCAGCTTTGCCAAATTTATTTTTATTGTTCCGTAGTTATCCATGACTAGCCTCCATAAGCAACGGTATTGACAAGGCCAGTTTATATTTGTTAGAATATATTTAAAAGCTCTAAGAAGTCATGTCTAATTAGTTGCACATACGGTCGAATGTAAAGACGCATGGAAAACCTCCCGTGCCGTCTTAGCACGAGAGGTTTTGTTATTGCTCCATGTAAAGGGTGCTTTCCTTATCACGCCGTTCAATTTCCGTTTCCATAAAACTAACTAATTCACTTGGCCGTAAATCCAAAGCCATAGCAATTTTCCAAATGGTTTCAAAGTTTGGTTGCTTAGATCCGTTCTCTATCATTGTTAAATGAGTACGTGCAATTCCAGCAAAACCACTAAGAACATCCTGCGAAATCTTTTTTTCTTTTCGTAGTTTACGTATAACTTGTCCTACTACATCCGAATTGAATTGCACAAAATCCCCTCCCCACAACTTTCTAAGTACAGATTGTAAAAGATATAGGAGAAAATGAGGTCTACGATAATAGACAGACGGGATGTATTATGATATAATGATTTGAACGTTAGTCGCTAATATAATAATGTCCTCCCATACCAAAGCATGGGAGGATGCCGCTATCTACCTTATATTATTCCTCTAATTCATCATCTAATGAGAAATTATTTAATTCTGGAAAATCAAGAAATTCTGCTAATGTCATATTAAAAGCAGTTGCAATTTTGTGCAACGTACCAATTTTAGGATTTTTAGATGCGCCACACACCAAGTTGTGAATAGTGGATTGCCTAACCCCACTCATTTCAGCAAGTTTATTGATTGTAATGCCCCGCTTATCACACAAAAAGAGTATTCTGGGCAAAATAATGTTTGAATAATCAGCGTTCATAGTAACCTTCTGCTATTGTGAGACGATGAAATCCTTCTCTATTGTGCTCATGATAGCAGTAAAAATTCCCCTACCTAACTATGTGTAGTTGACCCGAATAAATTTTCGACATCTAAAGGGGATAGAGGTCTTTAAAAGGGAATAGGGGGGACATAATGGAAAACACTTTTTTAACACAGAAGGCAAACGGCGAAAAGATTCTAATTTCTGAACTTCTGGCAGCTCCACCCTCTGACGAGGTTTTAGCGGAGCTTTTCCCGTACAGCAAGAACAGCAAGCCACACATAACCCAGCTCGGCCTGAAGATTTTGAAGCTGCGCCTGGATGGGAAGGACAATGAAGAAGCCGGGAAAGAACTGGGCCTCACACGGAATCAGGTAGAAGGCCGGTTCCAAAATATCAAAGCCAAGTTTGAGCGAGGTCCCATACCGGATTATATTGAGCTGGACAGTCCGGCTCTGCGGCGGCTTCGCGGCCTGGAGGTAACGTTCACGGAGGGATACATGAAGCTGTCGGAGCTTCTGCGGGACATGCCCTCCGACCAAGAGCTAAAAGAGTTCGCCATCATGCGTGGAAACGTTCCTGGTTTCGGGACCAAACGAATGTTGAACCATGAGGACCTGATCCTAGTCCAGAAAAAACAGGCGGTAAAGCGGAACGCCACCATTGCCAGGGAGCTTGGCGTCCGGCCGGAATCTGTTCGTTTCCGTTTAATGTGGATTCAAAATGTGCTGAAGCGGAAGCTGGGCGTTCAAATTGATC
This sequence comes from uncultured Oscillibacter sp., assembly GCF_950073225.1. Taxonomy (NCBI): domain Bacteria; kingdom Bacillati; phylum Bacillota; class Clostridia; order Eubacteriales; family Oscillospiraceae; genus Oscillibacter; species uncultured Oscillibacter sp. The sequence goes on along the minus strand of NZ_CATMPS010000014.1, from coordinate 34,680 downwards.
TGCCGGATTTGTTCCCCTTTGAGGCGGATGAAGCTGGGTGATTTTTCAGAATGTGGATGATTTGGTTGCTCTAGTTAATGGCAAGAAGATGGAGTTTGTCCAGTCTAAAGCAGTCCCCAAAATGCTGGAGGTGGCATTATGGTCATAGATAAAACGACAGGGCGGGGCTGTGCCTGGAGCATAGCGTCAAAAACAGTCACCAAGCTGTTGATCGCAGAAGGTATTATAGGCAGAGCAATTTTTAGAAAGCCGCGCCCAAATGGAGATGGATATAACCTGCTCTGTGTAGTTAAATACGGAGAGAATGCGCACGTAATGTTGCAGAGGGGCGATGATATGGCGGTGGAACCGCTATGGGCCCCTTCCTTTGTTGATGAGGAAATATGGAAACAAGCGGTCGTGAAATTCCATATCTTTACGGAATTGGATAGAAATGTAGAGAAGCACCTGCTTCCAGAAATGGATGAATACCTGCAAAGTATTCCTGACGCGGAACTGGTTTCTATGACCAGGGACTTCTTAATAAAGCAGGGCGTAATCAATAAACCCATTTCTCAACGCGGAGGAAAAACGTATTACTTCAACAAAAATGAAGTGTACACTCTTGATAAGGAACCAAGGCTTTTCCCCTATGAGGGACGCATAAAATTTTGCATATTTGAAGTTAGGGGCGACTGCTTCAATATGAATGTCTGGCAGAAAGCGGTTTCCCAATTTGAAGTTGGGAGAACACTGGAGGATTGCATTGAAGTTTTTCTAAAAACAGAGATTGTGTATAGAGTTCCACGGGAACCATCTTCCATCGACCGATTGGTACAGCACATATCTCCACCCACATATGAACGTGCTCCAGAGAACCCGGATGAAAGTACATTTGATTATATCCGCATGATCGTGGGACTCCCCCGCTATCGGTTTGATTCTTGGGAGGCTCTGAAAGATGAAGTCAAAAAGCATCGGTCTGAAATATATCAGCGAGTCCTCCAAAGATTGAAAATTGACCGTCAGTTTAAGAGCTATGGAGTACCGATAAACTTCCTCAAAGCGAGTAACATTATATTACGGTGTGACTATGCCATTGAATTTATTTTTGAACTAAAAGAGCGGGAAGTCAGCCCGCTTTCAGGTTTGGCCGGGAGCCAGGGGAGCCTATGACTATGTTTGAAAATTCCTGTGCCTTTACCGGGCACCGGCCCAAAAGTTTCCCATGGAAGTATGACGAAACGGACCCCCGGTGCGCGGCACTAAAAGCAACGCTGGCAGAACAAATCGCGGCACTGGCCGAGACCGGAGTGACAGGTTTTTTTACAGGAGGCGCGGACGGCGTGGACTGCTGGGCGGCGGAGATTGTCCTGGCTATGCGCGAAAAAAATCCCGCGCTGAAACTCCATTGTATTCTGCCCCATGAAGGGCAGGCGGACAAGTGGAGCGATTCAGCGCGGGAGCGGTATCATTCTATCTTGAAGCGGGCTAATTCTGTGACTTATGTGAGCCGGGAATACTACGATGGGTGCATGATTGACCGGAATCACCAGCTTGTGGAGGCCGCTGGTCTGCTGCTGGCCGTTTTCAACGGAGTGCGGCGGAGCGGAACAGGGGCTACTGTGAATTATGCACGGAAATTAAAAAGAGGAATTGTTATAATCCATCCAATCTCGATGGACATTACACGCATACAAGGCGGGAGGTAGGGTACAAATGAGCGTAGAGTTTGAACATAAGGTAATCTATTGCAAACAATTCCCGCATCAAGACATTGACAAACTTCTGGAAGAACAAGAGGTATCCGGTGAGAAATTTTCCTCCATGCCACGGGAATCACCGGAGGCATTTCGCCAGCGTATCGAGCAAAGCAGCACCTATATTTTGCGGGCGGATAAAGCGCAGAAAAAAGAAGCGTTTATAAATTTGGCGAAAAGCCTGTCTGCCGGTTATGAGATCGACATGAAAATTGAAGAATACGGTTACTTTGTTTCCGTAACCATGTATATGGATTGCGCGACCTATACTGGAGAAGTTAAAAAGATGCTTACAGAGTTGCCGGGTAGTTCGGTTGGCTCCCCTCGCTATCGTCCAGCACAAGCCCTGCAAGGTCAGTTTCAACCCATATCTGGACAAGGACTATTTCGCCCAGCTACAGCACCGCCGTGATGAACAGAAGGCCAATGGTAAGTATAAAGCAGTCTGGCAGCGTCAGGGGGGCCTATGCGCATTTTGCGGAAATCCAATGTTGGCTGACCAAGAAATTGAGATAACTGAAAAGGTGATCGGCAAAGGGCATCGAGTGCAAAACCTGATTTATATTCATCGTCAATGTGCCTACGATATGTTCTCGGATTCGGGTGATGCCTTTGCGGAGCATATCGACATCTTTGAGTTGCTGGGTGACTTCCTTGATAATGCCCCGCTACGAAATTCACCCTATCTGGAATTGCGAGAATACTTCCGCCTGTCCGACAAGACTCCACTTACCTTGACCTTCCGCCAGATTGAACAAATCCTTGGAGACAGCTTACCGGCAGAAGCATATTTCTATGATGCTTTCTGGTATGAGGTGATGCCAGGGATGATTTCTCCAATGTGGAGGGAGGAAGGATACCCATTCCATGCGATTATTCCAGACGAAATAGACTACTATATTTCTGAATCCTGGACAAGCCAAGGGTACGAAATAAAGGCTCTCCACCGCAATGATAGGCGTGTGGTATTCCGTCGAGTTGTTACAGGTGTATCTGGCGTTAGAATCCCCAGGGCCTTGACCGCCCGGAAACTGCCTAATGCGCTTGTCTATAAACTGGAAAAGGTGCTAAAGCAATTTGTTCAGGAGCATGGATTATAGCGCTTTTTTGCGGAATTTATAGAAACTAGACAATAGGCGATTATTATGGTATAATAATTACTAACGATGAACAAAGTAGATAACGGAGAGCAGTAGCCAACAAAGGAACGCAGCCTTTGGCCACAGTATCTCAAGGGGTGCAGACAGTTTGTTTGCATCCCTTTTTTGCTAGATGTTGCTCTATCCCTGCGGGTAAAACCCAACGGTATTTGAGCGGCTTTTTTGTAAGTGCGTTTGCGGATTTTGAAAGAAACTGTCGGCTAAATTCATCTCGACGGTGATATATTTTTGAATATGAAAGGCGGTATTTATGAGGTATCAAGTCCTGACGCTGGACATTCACTATGAACTCCACAACGCACTCAAATTTAGGTTTCAAGGGATGGACGCTGATTTCATCATGGCACTCACCTATCAGGACGCCATGCGTCTATGTGCTGGGCAATCATTTCACCTGATTGTACTTTGTTTTCCTGAAGCAATTTCCTGCGCTGAATTTCTCATTGCTCTGCGCCGTATCAGCTATGCACCGGCAATCGTACTATTCAATCAATACGATACAAAAAATGCTTGCTCCGCCCTGCAATCCGGCGCGGACTTGTGCATTGGGTCAGAATGGCCTGTTGATTTAGTGGCGGATCACATCATGGCCCAATTTCGCCGCTACTCGGCCTATACCCATGATAAAGGCATCCAAGTACGTGACTTCCAGGTTGGGGACATTTATATTGACCCGTCGCGTTGCGTTGTCCGGGTGAAGGAGCGGAGCGTCAGGTTGCGCCCCAGGGAGTTTTCACTGCTGTTGTACTTTATGGAGCATCCCGACCGTGTATTGACTTCCGAGCAGATATGCCGGGGCGCATGGGGAATGGATTATGTCCAATCCGTAGGCCGGTCTATCCACGAACTGCGGAAACAAATTGAGGCGAATCCAGCCCAACCATGTTATATCAAAACAGTTTATCGGATGGGCTACCGATTTACCGGGTATTCCAACGAAACTTGCGATAATTAGGAAAGTTTTAGGAAAGTTTGGGGAAAGTAATAGGAAAAGTGCGTGGTATCATAGCTCCTATCACCAATAGGAGGATGCCGTCGTGCAAAAGTGCACTACCGCAAAAAAATATGCAATCGAGGCCGCTGTCCCAGCAAGGGACAGCGGCCTCTTTTTATTCGACAAAAAAGCCGCAGATAACTAGAGAAGCGGCATAGTTCTCTCCCTGCAATTTACAACATTTTTCGCAGAAAGATAACCAATTTTAAATAAAAATAAAAATTTTTCAAATTATTTTTTTAAAGGCCAAGCTAGGCTTGCCCTTTACCTGTTACGATAGATTTCAGAGAGCGGTGGAAGGAGGTGAACACATGAGCGCGGGTGAACGCCGCCAGAGGATTCTGGAAATATTGTGCCTGAAACGGCAGGATACATACAGCAATCTGGCAAGTGAGTTTAAAGTCTCCAGGGAAACCATTCGGAACGACATAATGATGCTCATGTGTTCATACCCTATCGAAACTGTCCGTGGCCGCTACGGTGGGGGTGTACGGCTAAAGGCGGATTACCAGCCTTACCGCAAGGCCCTCAACAAAAAGCAGGTCAAGCTGCTTGTTCGATTGAGCGCCCAGCTTGCCGGTGATGATCTGGCTACGATCAGCAGTATCATTTTCCAGCTTGCTCCCTGACGCAAAGCCCCAGCACCTTGACAAACAGCGGGACAGGTTTCCGCTCATATTCAGTATGTAAGCGTGCATCCTGCATCAGCCGCACAATTGCCAAGACTGCCTGCGGGCCGGGGACAAACGAAAGGGGGTGGACCCTCGTTCCCTGCCCGTCAAAACGATCACATCAAAGGTACGAGCGACACCTGGGCGGCTGTCCGGCGCTGGCAACGCCGTAGGCGCAGGATACACCGCAAACACCCGTATCGCAGGGTAAAAGGGAGATGCTGGGGGAACGGCCTGGGCAGCTTAGTCACCTGCCGCCACCGTCTGCTGGCACCGCGCCGCCACGCCAAAGGCGGGCTTACATACTCCCGTGCCGGGGGAGAGCAGCAGGGCGGTCATGCCGCCCGATAATACGGCACACATTTTTATAAAGGGTATTCAAGGGAACCCGCGCCGGTCACATTTCCTTACAGTATGGGACACAACCGGGACCGGCGCGGTCCTTCCCGCCCGACAGCCGGATGAAAGACCTGGAGCCGTAGGCAGACTACGGCCCCAGGTGTTCCATTCGGCAAGGAACGATAATACGGCCCATGGTCGGGGAGGTGAGAAAATGAAGATTCCAATTTTTCAGATTAAGGTCAACGAAGGGCGGCGAGAGGTAAACCCGGAAGCAGTCCATGAGCTGTCGGACAGCATTACCAAAGTAGGGCTACTCAATCCGATCACGGTTGACTTGGACTACACTCTGATCGCCGGACTGCACCGGCTGGAGGCGGTGAAGCTGCTGGGCTGGGAGGAAATTGAGTGCAATGTCAGCAGTTTAGATGGGATTCAAGCAGAGCTGGCGGAGATAGATGAAAACTTTATCCGCAGAAATTTGTCGGCTATGGAATATGATGATCTCTTGTTGCGGCGAAAAGAGATTTATGAAATTCTACATCCCGAAACACGGCAAGGGAAACGCAATGGTCAAACTTCTAAAACCGACACGGGGTCGGTTTTAGGAACTAAGTCCTTTTCTCAGGACACCGCAGAGAAATTGGGCGTTACCCCACGCACGGTTGAGCGTAAGGTGCAAATCGCCAAAAACCTTACGCCTGAAGTCAAGGGAATTGTCGATCAGCATAGAATTGGTTTTAGAAACGCATTGAAGCTCTCTCGTCTTGCGCCGGACCAACAGGAAGAAGCTGCCGATCAATTAGTGTCAGGGACTATCAAATCAGTAGATGAATATCACCCCGTCCCAGTAGAGCCGGAGGCTACGGAAACACCGCAGGAACCGGAACCGCCTGCGCCGCCGAAGGTCCCCGAACCGGCTTCTGCCCCGGTTGGCGGTTGCCCTTCCATTCAGGAGTTGGCCGCTGACTTGAAAAACCCGGACAAGGACCGCCGATGCACCCCGGACAGCTTTCTTGTAACATTTTCGTATTTTCTGCAACGATTCTGCCAGAGCATGGAGAACTACACCGGCCCGGAGTACGATGCGGTTTTGCCGGTCCTGACACGGGACCATCTGGAGCAGATTCATCAAAAAGTGCGGCTTGTTCACGAGGCTTTAGACGAAATGTATCACAAAATTGAAAGGATGGCTCAACATGAAGCGACATAAGAAAATCTCCGCTGTTACGGAACAGCAGAAGAAGGGAAATTCCCGGCAGACTACCTTGGGCGGCATGACGGACGGCGTACAATGGGAGGAAAAAATTCTCTCTACCGCAGACCTGTATTCCGGTCAGCCCTACCAGCGACCTGTACTTGACCGCGTGGTGGATAAGCTGGTACGGCATTGGGACCCCCGTCTGCTGACCCCTCTGGTGGTCAGCTTCCGGGATGGGCGCTATTATCTGGTGGATGGGCAGCACCGTGTCTGCGGCGGCAAGAGGAAAAACAATGGGAAAGACGTAGATATGCTCTGTCAGGTCTACTACGGCCTGACCTATGAACAGGAGGCGGAGCTGTACTACAAACTGGATCAGGCGAAGGGACGTCTGCGGCTTTCCAGCGCGACCAAGGCCCTGCTGGAATCCGGCAGCAACGCGGAGGTTACGGATGTGAAGCTCCGGGTGGAGGACGCTGGTTTTACCTGGGCGCTGGACAAGCCCACCGGCGAACCTTTTGAGATCGAGGCCACCCGCACCGTTATCAACGCTTACCGTCTCTTGGGCGGCGCGGCCTTCTCCCGTATGCTTTCCCTGCTGGCTAAAACGTGGCGCGGTGCGCCCGGTTCCACCAAAGCCTCCATCCTCTCCGGTATGGCGCTGTTTGTCAAGACCTATGAGACGGAGCTGAACGACGGCACATTTATCAAGCGCCTGTCCGCCGTAGACCCGGAGGAAATCATCCGGCGTGGGAAAATTGATTTTTCCACCAACAAAGCGGCCCTTCGTTTTGCCCGTGTCATTTGGGACAAGTACAACGGCCAGCGTGGAGGGCACAAGCTCCCTTACCGTTTCAATGGCTGATACATCACAAAACTGCCGCAGACCAGGGAGGTCTGCGGCAGTTTTTACCACAGATTTTGACCAGAGGGGAGGAAACTCATGGAACAGCGAGTTTATACCAGGGAGCAGATCGAGGCTATGCAGGACGTGGACGTTCGGACGGTGGACCCTTCTGATCTGCGGGATATTCGAGATGTGAAGGTCAACACCGACCTGCCCAAGCGGGAACGGATTCTTGATTTTATCCGGCAGATCGGCAACCCCTATTGCTACCGGCACGGGAAGTATGTGGTGAAGGTCAGCTTCACCGACACGGATGTGACCCTGGAGGACCGGATGCTCTCCTACATACGCTCCAAATGCTGACACAAACTTTTTTGCAAAACACTCTGGACATTGCCGGGAAGTTATGTTAACATGGCGGCAACAGGACAAACCGGCGCTCCCCTGGTTGTTAAAGTGTTTTGCTGATTAACTTTAACAATTAGGAGAGAAGCATATGAAAATTTCCGCTGAACAGGTATGGAATACCTGCGGTTACGTTCGCCTTTCCCGCGAGGACGGCGACAAGGAGGAAAGCAACAGCGTTACGGGTCAGAAAGACTTGATCTGTGACTACATGACGCGCCACCCGGAACTGCGGGAGTGCGGCATGAAAGTGGATGACGGCTACACAGGTTCCAATTTTGACCGTCCGGCCTTTCAAGAGATGATGGCCGAGGTCAAGGCTGGCAAAATCAACTGCATTGTGGTCAAGGATTTGTCCCGCTTCGGCAGGGACCACCTGGGCGTGGGGGAGTATCTGGAACAGTTATTTCCCTTCCTGGGTGTGCGGTTTATCGCAGTCAACGACCACTATGACAGCCTGAACAGCAATGCGGAATCTGACGAGCTGGTTATCCCGTTCAAAAACCTCATCAATGAGGCATATTGCCGGGATACCTCGGTGAAAACACGGAGCCAGCTTGAAATCAAACGCCAACGCGGAGATTTCATCGGCTCTTTTGCTGTTTTCGGCTACCGGAAGGACCCGGAAAACCGTCACCGTCTGCTGGTAGACGAATACGCCGCCGGAGTTGTGCGGGATATGTTCAGGTGGAAGCTGGAGGGCATCAGCGCGGGGGATATAGCCGACCGCCTGACGGCGGCTGGCATCCTCACCCCCATGGACTACAAGCGGTCCCAGGGGATGCGCTACTCCACCTCCTTCCGGGTAAAGAAAGAATCCTCCTGGGACGCGGGGATGGTACTGCGGATTCTGAAAAATCCGGTTTATACCGGCGTGTTGGAGCAGGGGCGTGTCACCACGCCCAGCTACAGGGTGAAGCGGCTGGTGGTAAAGCCCCGTGAGGAATGGGCGGTGGTGGAGAACTGCCACGAGGCCATTATTGACCGTTATGACTTTGATACGGTTCAGAAGGTGCTTGCTCTGGATACCCGTACCAGCGTCAGCGGCAAGGCGGTGGAGCTGTTCTCCGGCATAGTCTTCTGCGGCGAGTGCGGCGGGGCTATGATACGAAAGACCGTTCCGACCGCTAAAAAGAAGTATGTCTATTACGTCTGCGCCGCCCACAAGAACGAAAAGAGCTGCTTTGCCCACTCCCTGCGGGTGGAGGCGCTGGATGAGCTTGTGTTGGAATCGCTGAAAAAGCACATTCAAGACGTGATCGACCTCTCCAATCTGCTGGAGCTGACAGACGCCGCCCAGCTTCAGCAGGCGGGTGTACGGAAGCTCCGGGACCGCTTGGAGAAAAAACAAGCGGAGATTGACCGCTGGCAGACCCTTTCCCGTTCCCTATATGAAAGCCTCCAAGACGGCTTGATCGACAAAGACGAATATCAGGATTTACGAAAGACCTACTCCCGCCGCCGCAGCGAGGCGGAGGAACAGGCCGGTGCCATTCAAGAGGAAATGGACCAGGAAATGGGCAATTTCTCGGAGGGCCGAGGCTGGATGGAGCAGTTTCGGAAGCGCCAGAACATCGAAGCCTTGGACCGCGCGATTATCGTTTCTCTGATTGAGCGCATCCTGATTTTCCGTGAACACCGGGTTGAAATCGTCTATCGCTGGAACGACGAATTTCACTGGCAGACGGATTTACTTCTGCAAGCCCAAGGGCTTCTTCCCGGAAGGGAGGCGGTCTAAGATGGCGAGGACGAAACGTAAGGTCAATCCTATTCTGCCGGTAGCTGCCCCCGCAGAAAAGCCCAAGCGGGTGTATCATGCGGGCGGTTATGTCCGGTTGTCGGTAGAGGACAGCGGAAAGCCCGGAGCGGACACGATCATCAATCAGCGGGAATTGATTCAGCGCTACATTGACAGCCAGCCGGATATGCAGTTCTATGACCTCTACTGCGACAACGGACGGACAGGGACCAACTTTGACCGCCCGGAGTTTGAGCGGCTGATGGAGGATGTGCGAACCGGGAAAGTGGACTGCATTGTGGTCAAGGACTTATCCCGGTTTGGCCGCAACTACCGGGAAACCGGCAACTATCTGGAGAGGATTTTCCCTCTCCTGGATGTACGGTTTATCGCCGTCAACGACAATTTTGATACGCTGACCGCCGAACGGTCCCAGGACGGCTATATTGTGCCTCTGAAAAATATCTTCAACGAGGTTTACAGCAAGGACATCTCCAGAAAGCTGCTGCCCGTATTCGCGGCAAAACAGCGAAACGGGGAATTTATCGGTGCCTGGGCGATTTACGGTTATCAGAAGTGCCCTGACGACCATCACCGGATTGAGCCAGACCTGGAGGCCGCGCCTGTGGTCCGGGAAATCTTTCAATGGCGGCTTTCCGGCATGAGCTACCAGAATATCGCACGGAAGCTAAACGAACAGAATGTCCCGTCTCCTGCCCGGTATCATTATTTGAAGGGCAGGTCAAAGTCTGAACGCTATGCCAATACGATTTGGAATGTACGTGCTGTTAAAAACATACTGTTCAGCGAGGTCTACCTGGGCCATATGGTGCAGGGCCGGAAACGCTCCGGGTTCTCCGAGGGCAGAAAGACCTACCGAGTCCCGAAATCCGAGTGGATAATCGTTCGCAACACCCATGAGCCTTTGGTGGACGAGGAAACCTTTCAAGCGGTTCAGCAGATAGCTGAAAAGGCCAAAACCACTTACCATGAGAGGCAGGGGAAATATGACACGCTGGGGACCACCCCCAATATTCTCCGAAAGCTGGTCTACTGCGCGGACTGCAAGCGGCCTCTAGTGCGGTACAAGAATGTGAACAGCAGCAAGGGGAAACGTTACTACGTCTATATCTGCCAGTCCCATTCTGATAATCCTGTTTCCTGCCCCAAAAAATATTTTCATGAAACCAAGTTGATTGAAATTCTGTGGGATACCTTACAGCGGGAAATCGCGCTGGCTGAAAATCTGGACAAGCTGGTGCGGCAGTACAGTAAATCCCCCAAGGCGGTCAGCCGGGAGGTGGCGGTCAAGCAGGAGATCGCCGCCGCGAAACAGTCCCTCAGCCGTGCGGAAATGCTTTATGACAGCCTGTTTCAGAATTATGCGGATAAGCTGATGTCGGAGCGGGAATACACGGAAATGAAGCGGCAATACCGCTCTGATATAGAGCGGGCGCAGACCCGGTTGGATGAGCTGGAACAGCGGCAGAAGGACAAACGCCAACAGACCACGGAAAACCCCTGGCTTACCGTCTGCGGACGGTTTAAAGAAGAACAGGCGTTGACGGAGGCTATGGCCCACGCGCTGATTGAGCGGGTGGAGATTGACGCGGAAAACCATGTCAGCATTACCCTCCGTTACCAGGACGAATACATTGCCCTGGTTCGGCTGCTGGCGGCGGAGGGAGAGGCGGTGCCCGCATGAGCGGTATCACCGCCAAATATATCCGTTTGTCCGCCGAGGATAACGATTTGGGTGAAAGCGGAAAGACTGAATCCAACAGCATCACAAACCAGAGAAATTTACTGGATGCCTTTATCAGCCGTACATCGGAATTGGCTGACAGCAATGTAATCGAGTTCTGTGATGATGGGTGGAGCGGCAAAAACTTTGAGCGTCCTGGCTTTCAAGAAATGATCGCCAAAGCGCGGGCGGGGAAAATCCAATGTATCGTGGTTAAGGATTTGTCCCGGTTTGGCCGTGATTATCTCACTGTCGGCAATTACATTTCCAGCGTGTTCCCCTTCCTAGGAGTACGGTTTATCGCCGTCAATGATGGGTTTGACAGCATCCGTCCAGCCGATATTGACAGCCTGGAAACCTCTTTCAGGGCCCTGATTTACGATTTCTACAGCCGGGACTTATCCCGGAAGATACGGAGCATAAAGCGGTTTCGTGCCCAACAGGGGGATTTCCTTTCCTCGTTCGCGCCCTATGGCTACATCAAAGACCCGGCTCATAAAAAGCGGCTTATCATTGACCCGGAGGCGGCGGAGATCGTGCGGCGCATTTTCCGGCTGACGGCAGACGGTCAAAAGAAAGAAGAGATTGCAAGGCAGCTCAACCGTGAAGGCGTCCCCACTCCCATGCTTTACAAGCGGGCGGCTGGATGTACCCGTACCAAGTGGAACAACTTGTTTGATGAAAACTTTTGGACGGGCAGTCTGATTTATGGCATCCTGCGGGATGAACGGTATGTCGGCAGGATTGTCTACGGAAAGCATACTCGTGACCGAATCGGTCATGCCCATGTGGTTCGGGTTGACCGGGAGGATTGGATTATTGTAGACGATACCCATGAGGGCATTGTTACACAGGAAGAATTTGACTGCGTACAGGCGGCAATCCGGGCATCTGGACACGGAGCAGTCAAGAATCATAACCATCCGTTACAGAAGAAAATCCGCTGCGGCATCTGCGGCTACGCTATGAGCCGGGTACAGGGGTCAGCGCCGTACTTCGTTTGCCGCACCTCCCGCATGAACGCCGCCTATACTTGCAGGTGTAGAACACCCGAGGCTGATATTCTGGAAACCGTGACCGAAGGACTTCGTGTGCAAGCGTCGATAGCGGTGGAGTTGAGCCGGTTATGGGAGGAACAGCGCCAGGGCCGGAAAAAGGATATTGCCACCGCAAGGAAAAACCTTGCCGGACTGCGGGAAAAACACCAGCGGCTTTCCCAGCAGGTCAGCGGCCTCTATGAATCCTTTGTGATGGGTGAGGTTAGCAAGGCGGAATATCTTGCCGCCAAAGCTGCCGCCGTCCGCCAGAGGGACGATGCCGCCGCCCAGATCAGTGAAATGGAGGCCGTTTTAGACAACATGGGCGCGGACGGCAGTTTACGGAATGGATTTGTTTCTGCTTTTGGGAAGTTTCTGGAGGTAGAGGAAATTACCGATGAGATTGCGGCGGACGTTTTAAAAGAGGTCCGCATCCACCCTGGCGGGCGAATTGAAACCGTCTGGAATTACCGGGATGAGCTGAAAAGGTTGATACTTGATTTACAAGGAGATCATCAAGATGGAGAACAAGAGAGCTTGGATTTATTGCAGGGTTGCTTACCCTGATGTTCATGCGCTGGCGGTTCAACAGGCCAGCTTGGAGGAATATGCGGAAGCGCACGGTTTTGAAGTTGTGGGTACGACTGCTGAACAGGCCAGCGGGTTAGACTTCTCCCGCCGTGGGCTGGCAGAGGTTTCCGCTGCGGTGGCCGATGGGAAAATCGACCTCCTGCTGGTAGCAAACATCTCACGCCTGGGGCGGGATGTGGGAAAGACAGACGCTTATCTGCGCTGGCTGGAAGATCAGTTTATTGAAGTAGTCTGCGCCGATGGTACTGTGCCGCAGACGGCCACGGAGATACTGCATGAGCTGGTGAAAGCAAGCGGCGTTTCTATGGATAGGGTACATTAGGGATATAGGTTCTACTTTCGACACCGTTCATAATTTATTTACACCTTTCTTTTGTTCCGTGCTTGACATCAGCGGACAAGGGCTACTCTGGCAAGAACATTGAGCGCCCCGACTTCCAGCGGCTTCTGCAGGACATCCGGCTGGGCCTGATTAAGCGGGTGATCGTCTACAAGCTGGATCGGATTAGCCGTTCCATCGTGGACTTCGCAAAGCTCATGGAACTGTTCAAGCAGTACGATGTGGAGTTTGTGTCCTGCACAGAAAAGTTTGACACTTCCACACCAATGGGCCGGGCGATGCTCAATATCTGCATTGTCTTTGCCCAGCTTGAACGCGAAAGCATCCAGATGCGTGTGCAGGACGCTTTCTATTCCCGGTGTACCAAAGGCTACTATATGCGGGGGCGGACGCCATACGGTTTTGATACCGAGCCCATCGTCATGGACGGGATCAAGACAAAGAAGCTGGTAGAAAATGCGGAAATGGATTTTGCCGAGCTGATGTATCAAATGTATGCGGAGCCGGGCAATTCCTACGGCGACATATCCCGGTACTTTGCCGAGAACGACATCAAGGTTTATGACAAGTCCCTAAAGCGCGGGTTTATTGCTCAACTGCTGAGAAACCCTGTCTACGTCCAGGCCGATATGGACATCTACGAATACTTCAAGGCCCAGGGCGTAAAAATCGAAAGTCCCCCGGAAATGTTCACAGGGGACAATAGCTGTTATCTCTATCAAGGGCGCGAGGGCGAGGAGCCGATCCTCGTGATTGCTCCCCACCAGGGGCGCATCCCCTCCCAGCTCTGGCTGACTGTTCAGCGCAAGCTCTCACAAAACACGACATTCCAGAATGGCCGGAAATGCCATAACACATGGCTGGCCGGGAAAATCAAGTGCGGGCGCTGTGGTTATGCCCTGGCAAGTTTGAACGCCAGAAACGGTGTTACCTATTTGCGGTGCAAGCAACGGGCAGACAATAAGAGCTGCGAGGGTGCCGGTACGCTGACCGCGCAAAACATGGAGGCGTTTGTCTACGGCGAGATGGTTAAGAAGATGCGAAAATTCCACACGCTGAAAGGCGGTAAGGAACAAAGCTACAATCCGAAGCTGACCGCCGCCCGTGTTGCCCTGGCAAAGACGGAAAGCGAGATCGAGAAACTTCTGGACACTTTGTCCGGCGCTAATCCGCTTCTCCTGCAATACGCAAATACACGTATTGAGGAACTGGATGCGGAACGGCAGAAACAGCTCCGGCTGGTCGCAGACCTCACCGCTAATTCTGTTTCCGCTTCACAGATTGACAGCATTACGGGCTATCTCGATGACTGGGAGTCCGTGAGCTTTGACGATAAGCGCAAGGTGGTTGATATACTCATATCACAGATTGACGCTACCAGTGAGAGTGTTACAATCCACTGGAAAATCTAAAACCTTTTCACTTGGCATTATGCCCTTGTAAAAAATAGTTTGTCCTCTTGCAACTATACCTCGCCAAACAGCACGTCATCGTTCAGTTCCGCAAACTTAGGGGCAAAATCATTCAGGACATCCCTGCCCGCAGTCTGCTTTACCACGCCGGTATCTCCTATTTCAGATTCTTCTGGAAGAAGTCAACCAGCTTGTCGAAGGGGATAATGTCCATCCGGTCGTAAAGGTCCGTGTGGACGGCATCCGGGATGAGCAGCAGCTCCTTGTTGTCCCCCGTCAGCTTGGCGAAAGCGTCCTTGCCGAAATAGCAGGAGTGGGCCTTCTCGCCGTGCATGACCAGGACGGCGCTGCGAATCTCATGGGCATAGGCCAGGATGGGCTGATTCATAAAGGACATACAGCCGATGACGTTCCAGCCGCCGTTGGAGTTGAGGGACCGGGGATGATAGCCGCGCGGGGTCTTGTAGTAGTCGAAGTAGTCCTTGAAGTAGAAGGGGGCGTCCTCCGGCATGGGATCAGATACACCGCCGCCCAGGGCGTACTCGCCGCTTTTGTAGTCAGTCAGCCGCTGGGCGTTCAAAGCCTTGCGCTTGGCATAACGGGCTTCCTCGCTGTCCTCGGAATCAAAGTAGCCGTTGGCATTCACTCGGCTCATGTCGTACATGGTGGAGGCAACCGTGGCCTTGATCCGGGTATCCAGCGCGGCCACGTTCAGCGCCAGACCGCCCCAGCCGCAGATGCCGATAATCCCGATCTTCGACCGGTCCACATCGTCCCGGAGGGAGAGGTAGTCCACCGCCGCCTGGAAGTCCTCCGTGTTGATGTCCGGGGAGGCCATATAGCGGGGAGCGCCGCCGCTCTCGCCGGTGAAGGAAGGGTCGAAAGCAATCGTGAGGAAGCCCCGCTCCGCCATAGTCTGGGCATACAGGCCGGAGGACTGTTCCTTCACCGCGCCGAAGGGGCCGCAGACGGCGATGGCAGGCAGCTTGCCGGACGCACCCTTGGGAACGTAAAGGTCAGCGGCCAGCGTGATGCCGTAGCGGTTGCGGAATGTCACCTTGCTGTGATCCACCTTGCCGCTCTTGGGGAAGGTCTTATCCCACTCCTGGGTCAAAGTCAGTTTCTCGTTCATGATATATACTCCTTTGTTACGGTAGTTTCATATTTGTCCGATACAAGGTATGCCTGCTCCATAGTAAAAATAGGCTTTGAAAATCCCATTGTATTTGTTTCTTCCACAATATAATAATAAAATCAATAGAAATTATCTGGATAAATAATATTGTGCAAAAAGATCCTAACCTGTGCTAAAGACAAAAACACTTTGGTTCGCTATAATTTGCGTAAAGAAATGACAGAGTTGATAAAATTGAGGAAACATAGGAGGGATGATTTGAATAGTATTTTGCTTTTTTCGGCAGACGCTTCCATCAAATTTTCAAAAAAGGCAAAATGAGAAGTAATTTGTATTAAATTATTCAACATATCCGATTTGAGTGGGAATCCCATCATACAGACACGGATTCGGAGAGGAGCTTTGGAGTATGCTGCGTTTGGATGAAACATTTCACAATCCGGTCAAGCATCTGCTTCAAAATCAGAAAAAGGTACTGGGTGCTTGGCTGCAGATTGCGAGCCCCTTTGCAGCGGAGATTTTTGCAAAGGCCGGCGTGGATGCGCTGATGATTGATATGGAACACGGCCCCAATGATATTTTGAGTCTGATTGATCAAATGCGGGCGCTGGGGCGGTTTGACGGCGTGCCGCTGGTTCGGGTGCCGTGGAACGATATGGTGGTCATCAAGCGCATTTTGGATGCGGGCGCTTACGGGGTGCTAGTTCCCTACGTCAATTCCAAAGAGGAGGCCGAAAGCGCTGTGGCCGCCTGTAAGTATCCGACAATAGGTGTTTGGGGGGTGGCGCCCAGTCCCAGAGCGCCGGGCTGGAATATGAACAGCATGAATTACATGCTCCGCGCCAATGAAGAAATTCTGGTTATGACGGCGGTGGAGACTATGGAAGCGGTGAACAACATTGAGGAGATTGTACAGGTGGACGGACTGGATGGCATCTTTATCGGTCCCATGGATTTAGCAACCTCCATGGGATACTTCTGCGATCCCTCGGCCGAAGAGGTTCGGGCAGCTATCGAAAAGGTGGAGACTGCCGTTTTAAAATCCGGAAAGTTCCTGGCGTCGGTCGCAAACGGCATGGACGCGGCAAAAAAGAAATTTGACCAGGGCTATTCTTTGGTTATTCCCTTTGCCGACGGCGGTATGTTGGGAGCCGCCGCCAGAAAGAATGTGGAGCAGTTCCAGAGAATGTTTCCGGAACGATAACGATAAAGGGAGAGGTGAGAAGAACGGTGGAACGGGTGCTTGTGACCGAGGAAATTGCCGCCCCCGCTATGGATTTGTTGCGTAAGCACTTTGAAGTGGTGCAGGGGAGCGGCCCTGACCATGTAGCGGCGGAGCTTGCCGGCTGTGTGGGTATTTTGATTCGGATGGCGCATGTAACGGCCGAGGATATGGCGAAAAATCCGCAATTGCGGGTAATCGCAAAACATGGCATGGGATTGGACAAAATTGATGTTGAAGAGGCGACCAGACGGGGCATTGCTGTTGTCAATACTCCGTGGTCCAATTCTAACGCAGTCGCGGAGCATATTGTCATGTTTTTGCTTTCGCTCAGCAAGCGGACCGTATTGATGGACCGCCTGACCCGGAAAGATGGTTTTTTTAAGCGGGACACATATCAGTTGACCGAGTTGAAAGGCGCAACGCTTGGCATAATTGGTATGGGAAAAATTTCCCGCCTGGTTGTCAAGAAGGTCTGTGGACTTGAGATGAACGTCATCGCCTATGATCCTTTTGTATTGCAGGAGGATGTGAAAGACCTTCCGGTTCGTATGACAAGTGCGGAGGAGGTCTATAGAACCTCTGATTTTGTGGTTGTACATACATCGCTGACGAAGGACACGTATCATCTTGTTGGGGAAAAGGAGTTCGGGGCCATGAAAAAAACGGCGTATTTTATTAATGCGGCCCGGGGTGCCGTGGCGGATGAAGACGCACTGATTGCGGCGCTGAAGGCCGGATGGATTGCGGGGGCAGGACTAGATGTATTTGAGAACGAACCTCCCGCGGCAGATAATCCGTTGCTTGCCATGGATAACGTCATCGTGTCTCCCCACAATGCGGCGCTGACGGATAAGGCGTTGCTATCAATGGCTATGGATAGCGCGATGGGGATTATCGATTGTCTGGAGGGCCGAACGCCGCAGTATCTTTGCAACAGGGAACTTTTTTCGAAGAACGGATGAGACGGTGCCGGGGACCGGGGAAAACTAGGGATGAGAGGTAAGGCAAATGCTTGATTTTTTAATCAAAGGCGGCCACGTGATGGATCCTGCATCCGGGGAGAACGGAATCCGTGACATCGGCGTTCATAACGGAAGGATTGTAAAAACGGACGGAGAAGTACAAGCAGAGCATGTTGTGGATGCGGCAGGATGCTATGTGTTCCCAGGATTCATTGATGCACACGCGCATGCGTATTACCCCGGCAGCGGATTGGGCGTCCCGCCCGATTTACAGGCAGCGACCGGCGTAACTACAGTAATTGATGCGGGGACCGCCGGCTGGTCCAACTATGCGGCCTTTCATAACACCACGGTGGTAAACAGCATGGTCCGCGTGAAGGCGCTGGTCGCTTATAACAACTCCGGTCAAATCGAACTTGGATATGTGGAAAATTACGAGAGAGCCAGCGTCAAACCGGAAAAAATCCGGAGCATCCTGGAGCGCTATCCGGGGGAGGTCCTTGGAATCAAACTTCGCTTTCAAAAGGAAGTTACCGGCGAAACCGGCGTGCGTTATCTGAGAGAAGCGATCGAAGTCGCGGAAGAATGCGGGTGTCCGATAACGGTTCATACGACGAATCCTCCGGCAACGGCAAGCGAAATCGCTGATCTGCTGCGCCCCGGCGATGTGTATTGTCACTGCTATCAGGGAAAGGGGTCTACGATCATCGATAAGAACGGCCATGTTTATGAGGCTGTACGCAGCGCGAGAGAACGCGGAGTGCTGTTTGACGCGGCGAATGGCACAGGAAACTTTGCGTTTTCAACTGCCGTCGCGGCCATCAAAGACGGATTCTTCCCGGATATTATCAGCGCGGATAACGCTTCCAACTCCTATGGATTGGAGCTATATGCGAAAAATCTCCCCTTTGTGATGTCTAAGTATCTGACGTTGGGCTTGGAGCTGGAACAGGTGGTTCGCTGTGTGACGGAGAATCCGGCAAAACGATTGGGGATTCAAGAACGGATCGGGACTCTGGCCGAGGGCGCTGTTGCGGATATTGCCATTATGAAGCTTCTGAAAAAACCGCAGGTTTATTGGGACTCTGTGAAAGACCCCAGCACGCAGATGTACGGTGAGGAAATCCTGGTCCCGCAGATGACTTTGATCGGGGGCATGCCTGCGTTTAGGGCAAATGATTTCTAAGGAGGTGAGCGCATGAAAAAATTGAAATGGTGGGAGGAAAATTTTGAAGGATTCCTCCTGTCGATGATGCTGACAGCGCTGACGGCACTGGTTATTCTGCAGGTAATCATGCGGTATTTTGTGAATAATCCGCTGACCTGGTCCGAGGAACTCTGCAGAATGCTTCTGGTGTGGTCCGGGTTCTTCAGCATAGGTTTCTGCGCACGTAAAGGGACGACGATTTGCCTTGACACCGTCCTGAACCTCATGCCTCTTCCGATAAGACGAATAATTTTGAATGCGACAACCCTTTTTATGATTCTGCTGCTGCTCTGGCTTTTGAAAGGCGCTTATCAGCTGACCGTGGAAACCTATCGTGGAGGCAGCTTGCTTCCGGGGCTGCTAATCTCTCAGTATTGGCTGTATGTGGGTCCCATGGTAGGGATTGCGCTTGGTGTGATTCGCTTTATTCAATGCTTGTTACGCACACATTTCTACAGGAATATTGAAAAGAAGGAGGGATGATTTGTGTCCGTCGGCGCTTTTTTCCTGATCTTTTTTGCGGTGCTGTTTTTTGGTCTGCCCATTGCGGGCTGCTTTGGGTTCATGACGATCCTGCCAAATCTTGTGTCCGATTCTTTTCCTGTGGATGCTATGATGGCTGTGCGCACGATGGCCAACGGGCTCAACAGCTTTACCCTCTTGGCGATTCCGTTGTTTGTCCTTGCAGGCATCATTATGGCAAGGGGAGGAATTTCGGAAAAACTATTCAACTTTTTTGCATATTTTATTGGAAATAAAACAGCGGGATATCCCTGTGCGGTGGTTGCGACCTGCCTATTTTACGGTGCGATCTCCGGCTCGGCGCCCGCGACCACAGCGGCGGTTGGTAGCATGACCATTCCACTGCTGACCAGGCTGGGGTATGATAAGAAATTTACCGTTGCGCTGGTAGCCATCGCCGGCGGCTTGGGAGTGATTATCCCGCCCAGTATTGCCGCTTGGGAGGCTCTCGGCGCGGCGCCTACCCCGATGGATTGGGGCGAGGTCTATGTTGGACTGCAGCAGAAAATGATCGACGGTGTGGAACAGCCTTATTTCTCCATTTGCAGCTCCAAGCTGTACGAGGTGCAGGACTACATGCTGGAGACCAATCATATTGCCCAGCCCGCGGCGCTGTTCATGAGCGAAAAGGTGTATCAGGGTCTGCCTGCCGAGATCCAGGCCTTGATCGATGACTGCTCTGAAATTGCCACCCAGAAGACCCGTGAGACCACTGACAGCATGATGGCGGACCGCCTCCAGGAGATTAAGGATCACGGTGTGGAAGTTTCTCAGGTCACACCCGAACTGCTGGCGGAGATGCGTGAGCGTGTGGCACCTGCGACAGAACTCATCAAGCAGGATGTGGGCGAAGAGTTCTTCAATGCCTACGCTGCGGCGCGTGACGCTGCCAGATAACGGGTAGGCATTTGTAAAAATCGTGCACTCTCTTTGATAAGAATGCGAGCCTGTGAACCGCCGGAAAACAGGCTCGCGTTTTTACCGCTATTTTCTATGAATGGAGGACCATCCTGTGAGTGAAGCAGTACGATACATTGATTCTGAGAGTCTCCGCGTCTTTGTAGGGGAGCTCTTTGCAGCGGGCGGCATGCGCCTTCAGGAGGCTGAGTGGTACGCGGAAACCATCGTGCAGGCCAACTTGTGGGGGATTGACTCCCATGGTATCATTAGAGTACCGGCTTATTTCGACCGGATCCGAATCGACGCGATTAACCGTCGGGCGGAGATCCGGACTATCCGGAAAGCCCCGGCGATGACGCTGCTCGACGCGGATGGAGCGGCCGGCGCCGTAGCCGGCCGGGTGGCCATGGAGCAGGCTATAGAAGACGCCCGCATCCATGGTGTCGGTGTGTCCGGCGTAACCAACAGCAACCATTTTGGCGCAGCGGCATTATACAGCCAGCTGGCTGTCAAGCAGGGAATGGTGGGAATTGCCATGACGAATGTCAGGCCCTTGATCGCCGCTCCCGGAGCTAAATGCGCTGTGGTGGGAAACAACCCTTTCAGCATAGCGGTGCCGACGTATTGCGAGTTCCCCTTTTCTCTGGATATGTCCATGTCGGTAGTAGCCGGTGGGAAACTGCACTTGGCGGCGGCAAAGGGAGAGAAGATTCCCTTTGGCTGGGGGGTTGACAAGGATGGAGGGCCGACGGACGACCCCCGGAAGGCCCTGGAGGGCTTCCTGCTGCCAATCGGCGGCTATAAGGGCCTTGGACTGGCCTATGCGGTGGATATTTTAAGCGGCGTCATTACAGGCGGTTTGTTTGCGGATCAGATGCGGAGCATGTATCATGATCCGGACATTCCCAGTCTGACCGGGCACTTTATGGTCGCCATGGATATTTCCGCCTGGATTTCCCCGGAGGAAATGGGGAAGCGCATGGAATATTATCACCATTTTATTCAAGGCATTCCCATGGCGAACGGCGTATCCCCCTTAATCTTCCCCGGCGAGCTGGAGGCGCTTCAGGAGAAAAAACGCCGGAAAGAGGGGATCCCCGTTCCGATCAGTACAATGAAAACGCTGAAGCAGCTAAGAGAGGACTATGGTGTTCAGTCCTGGCTGCGCGAGACCCGAGGAGTAAAAAAGGACGGAAGCCTAGTATCTTAGCCGGACTTTCGCAGAATAAATCGGCGGATAACAGGAGGGCACCTATGCTGTTTGGATGTTGTATCCCAGTGAAGGCTTATGGATAGGCAGAGCGGGTCGGCTTTGATTTTGTGGAATTTTCCGGTATTGAGCTCTCCGCCATGACAGAGCCGGAGTTTCAGTAGACCTGCCGGACTGTCTGTGACAGGAGGATTCCATATCTGGCGCACAACAGCTATTGCAGTGGAATCCCCGTGATTGTGGGCGAGGGGTTTGACGCGGAGGCTGCCCGACTATATGCCGAGGGTCTTTGTACCCGCGCGGCAGCTTTGGGCGTGCGGATGATCGGTGTTGGCGCGCCGGACGCCCGCAGGATGTCTCCCGGATTTGATTACCGGCAGGCTGACGCCCAATGCCGGACCTTCTTAAAAGTTACGGCCGGCTACAAGGGCACCATGAGTATTGAAGCACCCGCGGAGGATTTGCTGCGGCAGGGGGCGGAAACGCTGAACATGCTGCGGCTGGCGGAGGGGTAACGATATGTTGGATTCTCTTTTCATTGGCTGCATCGCAGACGATTTTACCGGCGGCAGTGACGCGGCTTCTTTCCTGAGAAAGGCGGGCCTGCGAACAATCAATCCTTCTGAACGGGAAAGTTGGTCATCCTTCGTTCGCTCCTTTCGTCCCAGGTCTTTTGCAGCGTCGGCCCCGGCTTCCCCGCTTCCGAAGGCTGGCCTGATATACTGCTTGCCCCTGCTCCGGGTCGTACTTGGGACGGGAGTTCAGGTCAAGCTCCCCGGTGTGGCCCCGTGTCAGTTCTGCGCAGATCGTGCCGGGGGGCGCAGCCCGGGCCCTTCGCAATCGACACGGCGCTGTTCCCGTCTGCCCAGCGTTTTGCTATCACTTTTCTGTCGTTTAGGGTCAATGCCATAACTTTTTCGCCTCCTTCCCCGCTGGTGATATAAAAAAATCAGGTTAGACAGGTTCAAAAAATCTTGTCTAACCTAATGACAGGGGGTGCAGAAATTTCGGAGACGAGGACTTTTTCTTGACGGCTTTGACTCGTTAACTGAAAATTAGCACACATACAGTGGAAAAAGGAGCGTTTCGATATGGAAAGAATTGCGGTATATGGAGCGGGGACAATCGGTGCGTGTCAGGCGACGCTTGTGATCGGCAACGGGCTCCCATGTACGGTGATTGGCCATTCTGAAGAAGGTCTTGCGCGCTGCCGGGCTGCTGTCTCCCAGAACTGGGATGATCTTATCAGAGAGGGCCTTGCTTCCGAAAAAAATAAGCGCGCGGCCATGGCGGCATTGACCATTACGAACGACGCCTCCCTGCTGACGGGCAGCAGTTTTGTGTTTGAGGCTGTCAGCGAGGACCGAGAACAAAAATGCCAGGTATTTCGGACCATCGGACGCTATGCCGCCAATAACGCGATTATTGCGTCTTGCACTTCTTCCATCGATGCGGAGGAACTGGCCGCGATGATGAAGTATCCGGAACGTCTGCTGATCGCACACCCTTTTCAGCCGGTACATATGCTGCCTCTGGTAGAGGTCGTCCGGCACAATAAAACCTCCGATGAAACCTTACAACGTACGATCGCCTTGCTGAAGCGGCTGCACCGCAAGGTTGTCCTGATGAACCGTAGTGTTCCGGGCTTTTTAGTGAATCGCTTTGCACAGGCGCTCTTCCGGGAGGCTATTTATCTGATAGAAGAGGGGATTACCACGGCGGCCGATATTGACACGGCGGTTAAATACGCCATGGGGATGCGCTATAGTTCCATCGGACTGATGGAGTATTTTGATGCGGTAGGCTTTGATTTGGAAAAGAGAATCGCGGAAAATGTTTACCCCGACCTGTGTGATACAAAGGACATTCAGTCTTTGGTATTACAGGGCCTGGCTAGCCGCAAAACAGGCCAGGCGTCCGGAGGCGGTTTTTATGATTGGTCTGGTAAGGATGCGGATGATTTCCGTTACCGGAAGCAGCGGCCCTATTTTGAGGGCATCCGGGAATGGTGTATGCCCGGAGAGTAAATGTCTGCCTTCACTTCTAACTCCAGATTCTTTGGATGCTATATTTAGCGGCTCCGCAACATAACACAGGCAGCCTGTGTTGCCAGTCCGAGAAAAGAATATTATTTCCGAACGGAAGAGTCAGGCGTGATATGCCATACCTTGCGGCTGCCGTTGCGGACAGCGGCCCCAATTTTGCAAAATATAGTTTGTAAATTAGTTTTTACTTGCTGGATTGGCGGATAAGAGCAGAATGCGGCGGCTCGCTCACGGTTTGGGCATGGTGAATCCTGACACCCGCAGGGTTTTCACCCTGCGGGTGTGTTGTATGTGAAAGACCAAAAGTATTATATTAAATAAAATAATGCATGTAAAAAACGCATGAAAGTTTTTCGCCCAGCCGCCTGAGGCTTCTTTCAGAACAGGCTCTAAGCGGCGCCCCGCTTTATTTCACAGGAGTTTTATGAATAAATTACGCCAAAAATGGTATACAATTTCCATCCGGTCCAAGGTTATTCTTTTGGCAGGAGCCGTCCTGGCCGCCCTTTGGACCCTGGTAGCTATGGTGATGATACAGCTTCACAGCTTCAGCGGTCAATCCGCCATCATCATGGAGGAATACATGGACATTACCGGCTTCATGGACGCATTTTCTGCGGAAAATGTCTGTTTGGAGGCTTTTGTCCGGCAAATACAGCCTCCCGAGGCCCGAGAGGACTATCTGGCCGCGATCCAGGAGACAGACCAGCTTCTGCGTGAGCTCCGTCCCCACCAAAGGACGGACCGCCAGGGCGAGTATGCCCTGAAGCGGGCCATCAGCAACGCCATGGAGCACTACCGAGCGTCCCAAAGCGTACTGCTTTCTATTGAGGAGACGGATGAGATGATCGCGCCTTACCTATCCCTCCGCTCTCAGGCGGCCTATATTGACGGCTATTCCAGAGACTTGCTTCATGGCCGCATGGTACAGGGCGGCGGCCAGTGGCGGGAAATTACCGCCTCCAACAGCCGCAGCGGCCAGCGCTTCGCCCTGATTCTGGCGCTGGACACCGCGCTGATGGCTCTGGCCCTGCTGATTTTTACCCACAGCATTCTCAAACCCCTGACAGATCTGGGCCGGGCCGCCGATGAAATCAGCCGGGGCTGCTACGACGCGCCGCCTCTAGCCGTCCATGGCGACGACGAAATCGGCCGCACAGCCCATTCCTTCAACCTGATGCAGACAGAAATCCGGAAGACTATTCACGCGCTGGAACAACAGGCGGAAATGGAAAAATCCCTGCTGGAGAAGGAGGTGGAGGCCGCCCGGATGCATCGGCGGCTTCAGGAGCGGCGCTTTGCTCAGCTTCAGAGTCAAATCAATCCCCATTTCCTTTTCAATACCCTGAATACCATCGCCGCCCTGGCCCGGGAGGAGTCAGCCCCCTTGTCCGAGGAGCTGATCCTTCGTCTTTCCAGCTTCTTCCGCTACTCCCTGGAAAGTGATGAGAAGCTGGTGCCTTTAGGCCGGGAGATTCAGCTTTTGCGGGACTATATGGAGCTTCAGGAAACCCGATACGGCGACCGCATTACGATGGAAATTCATGCCGACCCATCCCTGAACAGCGTGGTCGTGCCGAAGCTCATTCTCCAGCCACTGGTGGAGAACTCTATCCTTCACGGGCTGCGGACTCGGGGGGGCGGCGGGCAGATCCGCATCCGTACCTACCGGGGCCGCCGGGGAGTGACAGTGATGGTATCGGACAACGGGTGCGGCTTCGATCCCCGGCGGATGAGACCGGAGTCCGGCCGGCACCGCTCTATCGGCCTGGATAATATTCGGGAGCGGATGGAGCTCAGCGGCGGACGCCTGGACATATTCAGCCGTCCCGGACTGGGCACTGCCGTACGCATCACCATTAAAGAGGAGGGCGAAGCGTGATTAAAATCCTGGTGGTCGAAGACGAACCCAAGAGCCGACAGGCACTGGCCAGCAGGCTCCGGGACATCTTAGGAGAAACCGCTTTGATCGAACTGGCGGCAGACGGCAGCGAAGCGGTCTCAAAGGCCGCTCAGGTCCAGCCGGACCTGGTTTTCATGGACATCGAAATGCCTCTGAAAAGCGGCGTGGAGGCAGCGGCGGTCATCAAGCGCCAACGGCCTGAAACCCACATTGTCTTTCTCACCGCTTACGACCGCTTCGACTACGCCGTAGGCGCGCTCCGCTCCGGCGGGGAGGAATACCTCCTAAAGCCCGTTCCCGAGGCAGACCTGCGGGAAACGCTGCAAAAGTTCTTCAACGTAGCGCCGGAGGGGACTCACAAGGTTTCTCCCTTTGAGGCGGAGCTGGACGTCTGGGTGCGCCGGCACTATACAGAGGACGCCGCCCTGGAGGACGCGGCGGCCAGCATGGGTATGAGTCCCTTTTACTTCTCCCGCCAGGTGAAGGCCGCCACCGGCAAAACCTTTCTGGAATTTGTCACTGACTACCGCATTCAGCGGGCCAAGCAGCGGCTGCTGTCCACAGAGCTGCCCATCAGCGACATAGGACGGGCGGTGGGCTACCCCGATTCCAACTATTTCACCAAGGTCTTCAAGCGAACGGTAGGCTGCACACCCTCTGCCTACAGGTCCTCTAAAACCTGACAAAAGGATTTTCAGCGGCAGGCTTTGCCTGCCGCTGTCGATTTTGCACAAAATCGGTCAACGTAATTTGGAGTTTACAAAAAAATGAACGGTCTAAACGCAAAACTTTACGATTTCCTCCCCCCTTACTTTTCAGTAAAATAAAAATATAAGATTTGACGCCGCATTTGCGGGTCAAAATACGAAGAAATGAGGAGAAAAAGTATGAAAAAGTCTCTTGTGACCCTGCTGGCAGTTGTCATGCTGCTGGCTCTGTGCGCCGGCTGCAGCGGCAATAACGGCGGCTCCGCCGGCGACAGCACACCCGCTGCCAGCGGCGGCGAATCCGCCCCTGACAGCGGCAGTGCCAGCGGCGAATCCGTGGTCCTGCGGCTGGCCAACAGCCACAACGCCGAGCACATCACCAGCCAGGCCTGCCAGATGTTCGCCGACCTGGTGAATGAGAAGACCGGCGGACGCATCACCATCGAGTGCCATTTCGCCGGCGAGCTGGGCGACGAGCGCTCCACCATTGAGCAGTGCCAGTTTGGCGGCCTGGATTTCACCCGCGTGTCCTCCGGCGCCTCCGCCGAATTCGCGCCTTTGATGAACGCTCTCCAGATGCCCTATGAGTACACCAGCGTCGATCACCTCTTCGAGGTTCTGGACGGCGAGATCGGCCAGGAGGTCTTCGAGACCTTTAAAAACAACAACCTGGTTGGCATCACTTACCTCCATCCCGGCTCCCGGAACTTCTTCAACTCCATTCGGGAAATCCACACCCCCGCCGATATGGCCGGTATGAAGATCCGCGTCTCCGAGTCCGATCTGATGCTGACTCTGATGAGCAGCCTGGGTGCCGCCGGCGTGGGCCTGCCCTTCAACGACACCTACTCCTCCATCCAGACCAGCGTGGTGGATGGCGCTGAGAACAACATGACCTCCTATATCGAAATGTCCTTCTGGGAGGTCGCTCCTTACTGGACCTATGACGGCCACTCTTACATGCCCGACATGATTCTGGCTTCCAAGCAGACCATGGACAAGCTGTCCGCCGAGGACCAGCAAATCATCTTTGACTGCGCCAAGGAGGCGGAGATTTGGCACCGTGACGCCTGGGAGGAATCCGAGGCCAAGAACGCCAAGATCGCCGAGGAGAAGGGCTGCACTCTGACCACCCTGACCCCCGATGAGCTGAAGGCCTTCCAGGATGCCGTCGCTCCCATGTACGACAGCTTCTTGGACGCCGATCAGCAGGCCATCGTGGAGCGCGTCCAGGCCCTGGGCTGATTCCACGCAGATAAAGGGCGGCCTCACGGCCGCCCGTTTTAAATGAAACATGTAAATATGGGGAAGGAGGCCACCCATGAACCTTTTGCGGAATATCTGCCGTACGCTTTTTAAGGCGCTGGAATGGTTCGCCATCATCTGCATGGTGGTTTTGACTCTGATCGTCTTTATGGACGTCATCCTGCGCTATATCTTTAAGCAGGGCTTCTCCTGGACCCAGGAGATCGCCACGCTGATGCTGGTCTGGTTCAGCTTTATCGGCATGGCCATCGGTGTGCTGGAGAAAATTCATATCAGCATTGAGATGTTTACCTCCAAGCTGCCGGGCAAGGTCATTACCGTTCTGGAGTGCTTCAACCACATTCTGATCGCCGTTTTTGGCGGAGCGATGATTTACTTCGGCGCTGTTATCATGGATATGACCAAGCTCTCCACTATGCCCGCCACAAAGCTGCCCAGCTCCGTGCTGTACATCATTCTGCCCCTGTCCGGCGTTCTTGTACTGCTGAACGCGGTATTGGTGGCGGCACGGCAGGACAAAAAGATTTTCCCGGAAAACAGCCCGGAGAAGGAGGATCACAATGCCTGATACCACCATTGCCATCGCCATTATGCTGGGGTCCTTCGTAATCCTGCTGGCGATCCGTATGCCTATTTCCTTCACGCTGGCCATCTCCTCCATCCTGACGAGCCTGTATCTGAACGTCCCCCTGGCCACACTTTTTCAGCGGATGGTCAACGGCGTGCAGTCCTTCTCCCTGCTGGCGATCCCATTCTTTATCCTGGCCGGCGAGATCATGGGCCAGGGCGGCATTTCCCGCCGGCTCATCACGTTGGCAAATGCCTTCGTGGGCTGGATGCGGGGGGGCTTGGCCCAGGTGAACATCCTGGCCTCCATGTTCTTCGGCGGCATCTCCGGCTCCGCCGTAGCTGATACCTCCTCTATCGGCTCCATCCTCATCCCCATGATGACGGACTCCGGCTACGACAAGGACTTCTCCGTGGCCGTCACCGTCACCTCCTCCTGCCAGGGCGTGATGATCCCCCCCTCTCACAACATGATCCTCTTCGCCATGGCGGCTGGCGGCGGCGTGTCCATCGGCCAGCTCTTCATGGGCGGCCTCATTCCCGGCGTGCTGCTGGGCATCGCCCTGATGGTCATAACCGCCATCATCGCCCGAAAGCGGAACTATCCCAAGGGCCGTATGATGTCTTCCAAAGAAATCTGGAAGGCCACCAAGGACGCTCTCCTGGGCCTTATGACCTGCATCATCATTGTGGGCGGCGTTATCTTCGGCTGGTTCACCGCCACTGAATCCGCTGCTGTGGCGGTGGTATACGCTTTTATCGTCACCTTCTTCGTTTACCGGGAGATTCCCCTGCGGCAGTTTGGAAATATCCTCCGCAAATCTTTGCGGACCATCGCTATGGTTATGGCCCTGATCTCCACCGCCTCTATGTTCGGCTGGCTGCTGGCTTACCTGAAAATCCCCACCATGGTCACAAATCTGCTGTTAGGCATTTCGGACAACAAGGTAGTCATCCTCCTGCTGATCAACGTTATGTGTCTGGTGCTGGGCTGCATCATGGATATGGGGCCACTGATTTTGATCCTGACCCCCATTCTTCTCCCCGTAGCTACCCAGCTGGGTATGGCCCCGGTACAGTTCGGCGCCATGCTGATTCTGAACCTAGCCATCGGCCTCTGCACGCCGCCGGTAGGCGCCGCCCTCTTTGCGGGCTGCTCCATTGGGCGCATCAAAATTGAGGAGGCCACCAAGGCCTGTCTGCCCTTTTATGCCATGATGATCCTTGTGCTGATGCTGGTGACCTTCTTCCAGCCCTTGTCCATGTTTGTGCCGACCCTGATGATGGGCTGATTGGAGATGGAAGCTATCATCAGCAAGGCCGCGGGCCTGGCCCTTATGATTTTGGCGGGCTATGGCCTGAAACGCCTCGGCGTCTTCCGCCAGGAGGACGCCAAGGTCCTCTCCCGCATCGTCATCAATCTGACTCTTCCGGCAGCTCTGATCGGCAGCTTCAAGACCTTCCGTTTTGACGCCGGTTTCCTGGTACTGATTCTCATTGCGGCTGCCGGCAATCTGGCAATGTTCTTCGCGGGTCTTTGGCTGAGCCGGAAACGGGACGCTCCCACTCAAGCCCTCTACGCTCTGAATGCCTCCAGCTATAACATTGGCTGCTTTGTGCTGCCCTTTGCCCAGAGCTTTCTCCCGGCAGAGGCGCTGATCGGCTTATCGATGTTTGACGCAGGAAACTGCCCCTTCAACTCCGGACTCTCCTACACCCTGGTAGCTGCCAGAGCCGGCGGAGAGCAGGCCCGTCCCGGATTTGTGCTGGGCCGCCTGGCCCGTTCCGTTCCCTTCATGACATATTTGATCCTGATGCTCCTGTCAGTTCTCAATATCCGCCTGCCGGAATTTGTGTATCAGACTGCCGCCACTGTGGGCGGAGCCAATACCTTCCTGGCGATGCTGATGATCGGCGTCCTCTTCGATCTCCAGGTAGAGCGGGAGGACCGGAAACAGCTCACAGAAATTCTTGTCCTCCGGTATGCCGGAAGTCTCGCCATGTGCGTGTTGATCTGGCTGCTGCCTCTGCCTCTGCTCATCCGGCAGGTCTCGGTACTGGCTATGCTGGCGCCTATACCATCAGTATCAATGGTGTTTTGCGAAAAATGCGGCTGCAAGCCCTCGCTGTACGGTGTGGCCAACTCTCTAAGTTTGGCAGTCAGCCTGTGTCTGACATTTCCCATGCTGATACTCTTGCAGCTATAGTCAATAAACTCGAAAAGCAGCGCTGATGCTTTTCAGCGGCGGAAACCGTCAGGTCCGCTGAAAGCAGCCAGTCCGTTTGATCCCGCAGCTCGGTAAACATGCGCTCCCCGCACTGGCAGGTCTGCCGGTCGAGGAGCTGCAATCTACCGCTTTTCAACCTTACTTGACTATATAAGCGATGCAGGCAAAGGGCGGTTGGGTGAATTTTATACATATAAGTACCTAAAGCCGCTTGTGCTGTTTCATAATGGTTGCGCTTACGGTGTCTACAATGGCATTTGCGCCCTGTACCTGCCTGACCGCCACACCGTTTACATAGATTTCAAGGTCTGCCATCAGCTTGACAAAATCCGGGTGTGCCGCCAACTCGCACAGCGGAGCATTATCCACCCGCCCGCTTTTCAACAGGTCAATCATTCTGTCACTCAAACGCAGGTCTGCAAGATCAGCGTTTGGGTGACGATTCATTTCAGACAGCCCCAGCAGATAGTCGGTGGTCACGCCGTAAAACTTTGCCAGCTTGATAAGGGCATAGTGGCTGATGTCTTTGAAATCGTCTGCTTCATAACTGCCCAACGCAGACTTGGAGAGGTTTGTCTGCTCCGCAAGCTGTTCCAGCGTCAAGCCACGCTCTACACGCAGGTCTTTTAAGCGCTCTTGGATTGTTAAACTCATCTGATACTCCTCTTGCTATTCATCGGGCAAATTTTCTATGTATCTGCATCTTGGATAATTGGAGCAACCCAAAAACCTTTTCCTGCGCTTCTGCTATGCCAGGGTAAAGGCGCATCTGACGGCGTTGGACAGCGGGGCAAATACCGCCGCTTAACCGAATGCAACGAGCACTTTCAGCCGGTTCGCAAAAAATCCTCGCTGACCGGCTTGTCTTGTTATACCCTTTTTCGGCTACCAAATTCCTTCAAGATTTTTTTGTTTGAGGGCTTGACATGTATTTGCAGGTTTGCCGCTGCTACCTACGTATATCCTGACCCGGCTGTAATTCAAAAGCTATATCCCGTTCTCCCACTCGCTTTTCAACAGACGCAGAAACTCCTTGGAAGCCTTTGAGAAAACCTGATACTTTTTCCACACGATACAAAGCCCAGCCTCCAAGGTGGGAGATAGCGGGCGGAAGCAAGGCTCACTGTCTCCAGTGGTGTTGATGATTTTATCCAATGCAATGGCATAACCGATTCCTTTTTTCACAAACAGGGACGCATTAAAGATGGCCTTTTCATCTTCGACGATTAGAATGGTTGCCAAAGAAATCACCCCCTTTTTCTACCAAACATTATAGTTCTATTCTTGCAAGAACACAAGCGATAAAACTGCAAGGATAAGAAGACGTAACTATGTGCCGCCACATACAACAAAGCGACCAGACGGACTTTTCCCACTGGTCGCTTTAGCAATTAACAGTAAATCAGTTCCAAAAAAATGATTTCCTCAACTTTGGCCTTGCAGTTATTCATTAGCCCCACCCACGCCATCTGGTCATGCGCTTTCAATTTCTCTGTTACACCAGCAGCTATCATGAATTGGGGCAGGAGTGTGTCCATGTGTTGTTCTGCCATCCGCTCGACACCCTTTAGGTGATCGGCCAGCTAGCCGCTGTTTACCAGCACCATCCATAACTTGGGTCGATGCTTCCGGAGATAGTCACGTCGAAGATCACCGTACTTGCCATAGAATACATCCTGTTCCGGTTCCTCATCAAGTATCAGATCGGGGATGTAGTAGTCGCCTACTCGGATGTAAGTCAATTCTGCCATAATGAGCCGTCTTGTTTTCAAATCCTATTATCCTATTTTTTCCGCGAAAAGTCCAGTTGATCGTGTCCCTGTTCGTGAATTTTTGTGGACAACTGAACTCGTCACAAGGTATTATGGCATATCCCTTCATCCTATAGGACAGGAACGCGTATGAAAACCTTACACATTTTTTCAAATCTGCAGTCCCTTTTGCATCTGATCCCGATTGAATATTCAGGGGGTATGCACCGCTGTTATCTTCTGACACTATCATACTAACGGACCAGAGCATGGTCAAGCCCCGCTCCTTTAAGCAAAGACCGGCTGAAAAGGACGGAGGCCCTGCATCTCAGGGTCTCCGTCCTTCTCTTACGCCTTTACAGCTCTTTTAGAAGTTCCTCCGCAGATACGCCATACAGCTTTGCCAGGGCAATCAGATTCGCCGTGGAGGGGTCGGACGTGCCGTTTTCCCATTTGCTGACCGCCTGCTGGCTGACGCCCACCGCCTCCGCCACGAACTCCTGGGACATCCTGCACCGGGCCCGGTTCTCCCGGAGCCTCTCCCCAAGGGTCCCCCGGACTTCCTTGGCCTCCGCTCTCGCCGGACTGCCCTTGATATACTTGCGCAGTGCCCTGACAACGAGAAGAATCAGGTACACGAAGAGAGCAGGAGCTGCTTGTCCAGATTGTACTTCACCCGCCCGTGGTCCACGTTGACGGCATAGCTCCAGATGCGGCCCGCCATGGGCTTGACGTTGTTGGGCCAGCTAACCTGAGAGAAGATCTCCTCCAGATGCCGCCGGATGGTGAAGAAGCTCCGGTGGAGTACGTTCGGGAACAACCGGCTCTGCCGGAAGGGGACGGCCTGGGGGACGTGCTTGTCCTGCCCGTAGATCTCCGGCTTTTCCAGGAGGGCGTAGCTCTCGGCACAGAAGTCGTCGAAGTAAAGACAGATGTACCGACCGCCGCTTTTCATCAGCACTAGGGACCGCCGGGGCTCATAGTCCATGGGCGGCTCATCCACCGGGAAGGCGCACGTCCAGGACCACTCCAGCCGCTCCACCCGGCCCGTTGAGAAAAGCGTCAGCAGCTCCTCCAGCTTCTCCGCCGTGACCGCCTCCCCGTGGAGCTCCACCGGGGTACTCCACAGGGGCGGGAGGTCCTTGTCCTTACTGCGGACGGCATAGTCCCACTGGACATAGACCGCCTCCGGCAGGACCTTCAGCGCCTCCATGGGGAAGCCCTTGGGGTGGAGCTGGCCGTCCAGGAGCTGCTTTGCCAGGGCCTCGGCGGCCTGGGCGTCCCGGACGTCCTCGAATTGCTCCATCAGCTTCTGTCCGAAGGGCGTCTGCTGGAACAGGGCCAGCACCCGGTCCCGCTGGAACCAGATGCAGACGTACAGCACCTCCGTGTTCTCGGCAAAAATCTGATAGGGCAGAAAACTGACCGGAGGCAGGGACCGGGCCCACTCCGGTTCCTCCGCGTCCTCCATGCCCACCGCATCGGGAATGGGAAGCCCGCAGACCTGATCGGCAAGGCAGGCGGCGATGAAGGTCCGTCCCTCCTCCGGGGCGGCGGTGTCCTCCAGACGGCGGAGGATTTCCGCTTTCACGGTTTCGTACTGATTGTAGTAGGCGGCGGTGATGGGCAGAAGCCGCAGGAACGGGGCATCTATATGTGCCTCATCCACAATACTCCTCCAGTGGTTATGAACCTGAAAAAGATACGCCGGCTGATGAAGAAATATGGCTTGCAATGTCCGATCCGGAGAGCAAATCCCTACCGAAAAATGAAGAACGCAATGAAAACAAACAACTACGCGCCCAACCTTTTAGACCGTGAATTTGAGAGTTATGGCCCCCGGCTCGTACTTCTCACAGACATTACCTATATCTCCTGGGGCGGTTCATTCCTCTACCTGTGCGTGATCATGGACGCATACACAAAGCAGGTACTCTCCTATGCCCTTAGCCCGTCTCTGGAAGTTGACTTTGTGCTGGATGCGGTCGATATTTTGATACGGGAGCATGGCGTCTCGCTTTACGCGCAGGCCGTGATCCACAGCGACCAGAGCTGCCATTACACCAGCTGCAAATTTATTGAACTTGTTGAGCGCAACGATCTTCGCCGCTCTATGTCCCGCAAAGGAAATTGCTGGGATAACGCGCCGCAGGAGAGTTTCTTTGGACATATGAAAGATTTGATTGACTTAACAGGTGCTCTCTCTTTTGACGAAGTAAAAGCGGTTATTGACGATTAGGTGACAAATACTTCAGATTCATTCGGCCTGCTGTCCTTTTTATTGCCTGTCCAAATATTGGGGTGTCTATTTCTTATTTTGTCCTTGACAAAGGGGACACTTCAAGTCGGAAATTCCGACTTCTAGAGGTCGAGAAAATCGACTTCTAGAGGTTTCAAAAACCGACCCTAATAAGACTAATAAGAATCAAACAGAGTTTATTCAAATCAATCTATCCATCCCTTCGCACCGACCACCAGGGCCGGAGGGGATAGCTCGATACGAACGTAGAAAACAAATACCAGATGTCTACGGAGGACGATCTGCGCTCCGCTGTTGTGCTGGACTTCTCCAGGAAGAACAAGCCTATCCGAAAACCACGCCCGGACGAGGCTCTAAACCGGCACCGCTTGCGGCGCAGTCCCAGCAAGTATGTCGTCTGTTAAACAGACGACCCTTGTTAGGGGGAACTCCCCCTAATACCCCTGTGAAATGCGTCTCACGGTGAGCAATGCCATTAAGTTAACCAATAAATTCCAAAAGAAAAAAAGCCTTGACAAAGGCAAAAAAATGTGCGGCAAGGCCCTGAAAACGAGATTGATTTTCAGGGGGCGGG
>NZ_CATMPS010000013.1:0-74337 GCF_950073225.1 uncultured Oscillibacter sp. | reverse complement strand
TTGCGCCCTTCGACCGGGCTGGGACTGGAAAAGCGAGGAATTCATCCCCCAATATGGCCCTTTATTGGTCGTTTCCTTTACCTTTGTCTGTTTGCCTGGCTTTTACCGGCTTTAATCAGTGCTTCCTAAAAATGTATGAGTATGCGGCCAATAGCCACTGATTCCTCATAAATTGCCATATAATTCCCTGGTAATTCCCCATAAATTCCCCCTCCCAGGGCCTTGCAATTCCCTAGTCCCCTGTGCTATGATTAGACTACCAAAAAAAGGATGCTCCCTAGGCCATATGTGGTCTGGGGAGTATCCTTTGTCTCAACATTTATCTTTTGAAAAGGAGTGGTCTTATGGTACGTACTAGAACAATCCGTGAGGCAGCATCTTACTTTCAGGAAAACGACCCGCAGACCTGCCTGACTGAAACAGCAATCCGCACACTGTTGCGCACAGGAGCTGTGCCCAGCGCCCGTGTTGGCAGGAAGTACCTCGTCACCATTGAGGCACTGGAAGCCTATCTTGCGGGCTCTGTAAAGTCAAAGACACCCGTAGCGCCTATAGCACCCCGAAAGTGGCAAATCAAGTGAGCAGACGCATTTTAGCGGCGTAGGGAAATAAAATAATTTCTTGTGAGTTTTAAAGAAATGCGGTATAATTTTATCGCTCTGAATCACAAGGCATTATTGAAAGGAGAATGCCAGATGGCCTCAAAAACCCAAAAGAAATACGCCTACCTCACCAAAACAATCAGTATGCCAGATGGAACACGAAAATATATCAGGGGAAAGACTCAGGAAGAACTGGATGAAAAAGTCCTTCAGGTTCAAATCCTGGTCAAGGCCGGAGTAGACGTTTGCAGTGAAGAAACCTTCGGCCATTTCGCTCAGATGTGGTTTGATATCTACAAAAAGCCTTATCTCCGCGAAAAAAGCCAAGATGCAATCAAATATGTGCTCAATCATCAAATTTTACCC
This sequence comes from uncultured Oscillibacter sp., assembly GCF_950073225.1. Lineage (NCBI taxonomy): Bacteria > Bacillati > Bacillota > Clostridia > Eubacteriales > Oscillospiraceae > Oscillibacter > uncultured Oscillibacter sp. Next base: position 73,369 of record NZ_CATMPS010000013.1, on the reverse strand, counting down.
CAGCTTGGCGATTGCCGTCTTCAAGACATCAGCCCCATGCAGATTCAGGCACTTATGGCGGGCCTTGCGGGAAAAAGCAATTCCCTGCAATCAAAGGTGCTGATCCATCTGCGCAGCATCTTTACCGTGGCTATGGAGAATGGCCTTGTCGCTAAGTCGCCCGTAAGCTGTATGCTGAAAGCTGGTGGTAAGCGGGCGGAGGAAAAGACTGCCCTGACACCCGAGGAAAGCAGACTGCTTTTGGAACGGGTCAGTGACACCCGCGCCAGGACGTTCTTGCTGATTGCCCTTCACACGGGAATGCGCCGCGGCGAAATCATTGGTTTAATGTGGGACGACATTGATTTTCAAGAGAAGGTCATTCGTGTCCGCCACAATGCCATCATCAAAGAAAAAAAGACCACCATCAGCAACGACCTCAAAACGAAAGCAGGACGGCGGGATATCCCCATATCAGAGGAACTTGAACTGTGGCTGGCTGAACGGAAAAGCAAAGCCCGCTCGAAATTTGTGTTTACCATGAAAGACGGGAAGCCTATGACACAATCCTCTTACAAGAGTATGTGGCGGTACATTGAAAAGGAGCTTCCCAACACGCACATTTCCGCACATATCCTTCGCCACACTTACATAACCCGTATGTTTGAGGCTGGTCTGGACATCAAGGAAATCCAATACCTGGCTGGGCATAGCAGCGTAGATATGACCCTGCGGGTCTATACCCACTACGACCAGCGGTCCAGAAAAGCAAAAACCGCCGAAAAAGTGCGTGAAGCATTGAGGACGTAAAGAAAAGCATTTTGTTCAATTGTTGCAAATTTGCAACAGAGCGCCAACTAGAAAGTGTCAAGGTCCGCATATAAGCCGCTCTCGAACGCCTGCAAAGGTCAAAACCCCGCAATCCCTTGTGCGGCAGTTCGTTCAGGGCTCTAAAAAATTTGCAACACTTTTGCAACAAAACAGCCGCAAATGACCGAAAAACACGTCAAATTACGGGAAGCACAGCAGGGTAAAAATGGCAACAGAAAAACCCTCAAACCGTTGCCTTTCTAGTGGTAAGGAACTACCTCGACTTGACATCATCAGCTGGCAGTTCGTAGTGCATAGGACCAGTAATTCGTTCAAGATGATTTAAGGAGGTTCCTGCTAATGGCATCATTACTTTCCTGCGAGTTCAACATTGACACCGCTTGCGTAGAGTTGAATTTTGCGATGGCAGCATGATTTCTATTGATTGTACCGCTGTGGAGGATGAGGTTGCCAAGAATATATACCAGCGGTCAGCGTTGGATTGGCTAATCTATAATAAACCTCTGGAGTATGTGCAGCTAGTTCTTGACGGCGACTTGGAACAGTTGTAAGCAGACAAGCAAAAGGGGCCAATTGGGGGTGCGGACATTTACTTGGACCTAAAAGCCTAAGCAATGCCATCTCAAATCAAAGGAAATCTTTGAACTTGCCCGCTTCCACGTCAATTTTCAACGTAGGAACAAACGCGTCATTTTCCACAATGGAAATGCTGGCAGTCGTATCGATGTAATGACCTGAAGTTGTTTCATAAATCTCAATTTCAATCTCATCATCGTTCTGATACGACATAAGCAGATCGATCAAATCTCCAGCTTTCATACTCTACCTCCATAATTATTATGCAGCCAGTCCAAGGCTTCTCCTGTATTCCAATGGACTCATCCAGCCAAGTGACTCTTTGATGCGGCATTCATTGTACCAGCGGATGTAGCCATCCAAAAGTCCAATAAATTCCTCTATGGAAACGTCTTTCCACCGCTTGCCGTAGAAGAATTCGTTTTTAAGTCGGCCAAAGAATCCTTCGCAGGCCGAATTGTCTGGGGAACATCCTTTTTTTGACATGGAACGGGTCAGTCCTGCTCCTTCCATCCGATCAATCCAGCCTGGCCAGCGATAATGAGAGCCCCGATCACTATGAACGACAGGGAGCTCACCGTTCCTCAGAAGAGATATCGCTTCATCTAACATCGTGTTTGCTAAATCGGCGCTTGGCGAGACTCCAATAGACCAGGATACAACCAGCCCGTCAAAGCAGTCAATGATTGGAGATAAATAGACCTTGCCGGCAGGAATGCTGAATTCAGTAATGTCGGTAAGCCATTTGGTATTGGGCGTTTCCGCATGGAAGTCTCGATTGACAAGGTTGGGGACCTCAGGACTTATTTCGCCGGCATATGCGTTGTATTTCTTACGTTTTACGTAGAGAACCGCCAGCCCCTCCTCCTTCATCAGTCTGCGGACAACTTTCTCTGAAACTGGACGCCCACTTTTCTTCAGGCTTGCGTGAATACGGCGGTATCCATAACGTTTGTCCGCCGTGTGAAAGATAGTCTGTACTTCCGTGCGAAGCTCCTTGTATTTGTCTGGTTTGTGCAGACAGTTCTCTTGATAACAATAGCTGCTTTTTGACATATGCAGAACCGAGAGAAGTTCTTTTAGCCGATATTTATCTCTAAGGGCGTCAATCACTTCGGCCTTTTCTCGATTGTTTATTGCTTTTAGATTGACGCCCTGGGCTTTTTTTAGAAGTTCAGCCGCCTTTTCAAGAATGTCATATTCCAGCTGCGCCCGATAAAGCTTCTCGGCCAATGCGGCCTCCTGGGCTTGCAGATCCTCAATTCGCTTTTCCAAAGCGGCAACATCTTCTGACGCTGGATTTTTCCTTTTGGGCATGGCTGAACATCGCTCCTCGCCAAGCTGCTGCTTCTTCCATTTGTATAAGGACACGCGGCTTGCCCCGTGGGCGGCGGCAACCTCTTGCGCCGAACCCTGACGGGCACATAAGTCGATAACAGCCTGCTTCTTCTCTTTTTGAGGATATTCTACCATTGCTTTCCCGGATACGCAACGTTTTTCCCTGTCTGGAAACGTCTCATTCAGCCATCTGCGAAAAACAGTGGGACTTGGGTATCCCAAAGCCTTTGTGGTTTGAGCTGCGCACCGCCCATGTTCTGCGTAGTGTTTTAACGCGGCTTCTTTTTGTTCCTTACTATATTTTCCTGCACAACGATATCTCTGGTGCAGGTCTCTATCTTCTTCGTACTCCCTGGCCCATCTCTTGAGAGTATGCCGGTCTGGATAACCCAGTTCTCGGATTACTGCCGCTGCCCTATACCCATACTGGATATATAGTTCCACTGCTTTTTTCCGTTCTTCATAGCTATACATGCGGATACCTCCACCTCAGTTTGGTCCAGGTTTTCGTCCGCACCCCCAAATGGTACACCCTTCTGTCTGTTTACAACAGTATGTGAAAGGCACACCGGAACATCGGCTGATGGATTGAACAAAATAATCATGGAACAGCCCATCGGTCAGATGATCGGTGGGCTGTTCTTTGTCATCTTAATGTGTTGTTTTCAAAAACTGTGGGTAGGTATAGATGTTGTCTTTACCGATGAGGTCTGTTAAGAAATCCTCAAATACAGGTTCTACTGGAACGGTAACGAAAAGGAATAATCTTTTTTTGGGTCTTGAGCAGCATACATAGAAAAGATTTCGGTTTCGTTCAAATGATGCCTCCTTGCCTCTAGGAACAGGAGAATGACCTGTTATCATTGGTGCATAGGTTTCAAATTGGTATTGGTTCCACCCTTTGCTCACAACGAAAACGACATTGTCATATTCCTCACCTTTGACACCATGCTCAGTAGAGAATACTGCTTCTGGATACAAAAAGTCTATCGCAGCCAGAAACTGTGTGTATTCCAACTCCAGGAAAGATCGAATTGTAACTTCTGCAATATAGATGGTTTCCGGAGCATCGTGGTACAAACGATAATATCCATCCAGTTTTGGAGGTATGGGAATTAAACCAGTTTGATATACCAATTCTAACACATTAATCGCTTTTTGGGCCCGAGCTTCTACCAACCGTTCCCGAAGTTCCTGCCATTTTACCTTTTCAGACTTTTTGGTAATAGGATAGCGTTTAATGTCAAGCGTATCAAATAGAAGCTGTGTGTTTGATGTGCAGAGTGCCTTGTAAATCGGTTCGACTGTATTCATAAAGAATAAGAGAAAAGGATCCTCTTTGTTGCGAAGTCCATCACCCAAAACATCCAAAAGTTGTTCATACCCCTGTTGCATTGCAAGAACTTTATGTGTAATCATCAGAATTTTAATGGACTCATCATTTGGGGTGTCCTGCTTTATTTTTGCTTCTATTTCATCTAATCGAGATTTTAATACCTCGGGAGGCAACTCGCCTTTGAAATTACGGTCCGTGCGTCGAGTGCCGTTGTAATCCTCACAGGTAATTACAAGAACCTCTCCACCAAATCCATCAATCGCAGATTTTTGGGGTAAGTCTGGACGAATATCATTGAGAAGCTGTACTATTCTCGGTGCGGATCTAAAATTTGAACTTTTCTTGATTACATCGATATTGTCATGTTCTATTGCGCCACAAGCCTTATTAGATTGGTAGATTGTTTGCCAAGCATCACCAAAAAAACCGAATTGCGATCCAATACCTTTCGCAATGAAATAATCAACAAATCGGTCAATAATAGGCTTATAAGAGTCCTGATATTCATCAATTAGAATTAAAGGATACTTGTCCGCAAACACACGGCGAAACTTAGCATTATCTAAAAGTAAGCAGAATAGCTTTAAAACATCGTCATGATAAAGGTACTGAATGCCATTTTCCTTGTAGCGATGTCCCAAAGTATATGCAACTTCAGTAACTTTATTAAAATCCCCCTCGTCTGGCAGAAAATCAGGATTTGTTGTGACTGCATCGACCAAAACACTCTGATACTGTTTGATAGCATTCCATGCAAAAGAGTGGATTGTGGAGGGAAGAATAAACGAATCTTTTGCAAGTCGCTCTGCAATCACATCTACTGCTGCATTTGTATAGGTAATACATACCACATTCTGTTTTTTTCGGCTGTAATCAGACCATTTATTTGCCTGTATCCATTCAATAGCTCGGTTCAGAGAGTAAGTCTTGCCAGAGCCCGCACCTGCTTCGACACGAAAACTGTGCCCGGACTTAAGCGTTTCAATAATCTCTGCATCAATCTTGTCAGCTTCAGCTTTTGCAAGATTATAATTTGCACCTATATACTCACTACTCATGAACTGGCACCTCCTTACTCAAGAACTCGTTGGTTATTTAGCCATATTAACCCCGATTTTATGTACTCCGGAACACAATAATCGGGGTATTCATAAATAAGGTTGAGTGCAAAATCTGTTTTACTTTCACCCTTGAATTCAAGATCTTCTTCGCTTATGCTGTCACCTAAATCGTAGTACTTTCGATTGACATTGCGAATTGCTTCCTCCAGCGAGTGTCCGCACAACCCGTTTTCGGCCATTTGGAACTCTATATGACATTTCCCTCTGGTCTTATCATCTGGAGTCATCGAAGTAATTTCTGTGAGATCGATTTTTGATGTGTCGTTCTCTGGAAGGTCCTTATTTCTGCGGACCCACCATTTTATTGTTTCGTTCGATGTTGTTTCTCCCTGACTAACCACTACGGACTTTTTTACTACCTTTCCACCTTTGCTTACTCGGTCTGCTACAGAATCCAAATCAGTAAGAATCAAGCATGGTACTCCCAGAAATTCAATAAGTGGAATAAATTTATGTGCATAGGCTCCACCGATCTCAATTAACGCATAATACTGTGCAGATAAAGGATATTTGCAGGAACCAAATACCCCACCTGTTTCACACTTTCCGATCATATCTGGTAGTAACAAACGCTCGGAGGCACCTTCAACGAAAATCGCTTTATCCGCAAAGAACAAATCACATTTGGTCAAAGTTAAATACTTCCTGATAAAATCCACATTATCTGAATTGGCTTGAGCAAAGGTACTCAAATTCTTGTAAATCACACCAGCGTTAGACTTTTGCGCATAGCGAACCTTTGCAAATTCCATGGTGTTTGCTATATGAGCAGAATGTGAGGTTAGAAAAGTCTGGATTTGAACAGTAGAGAGCGTGCTAAGAAACTTTTCCAAATACGCTGCAAAAGCGGTTTGCATTTGCGGATGCATATGGGATTCCGGTTCTTCAATAAAGAGCAGCGGAACACACGCAACACCACGCTTTTCAATATCCTTGGCAAATGCAGCAAGGAGGAACTCCATTTTAATCAGATTTTTGTAACCCAGACCATTGTGGGAACTCGGCAAACTTTCGTTTGCTGCGCCAGAGATATACGATAGCTTAGTCTGATTCTTTATCTGATCATCGATGCTGAGCTGAGTCGTAACCCCAAGCGTCAATTCTTCTATGTTTGGATAACCAAAGCCAATAGAACTGTTCACAACTGCACTCAGAATTTCATCACTTTGCTTTTGAACATCGTTATTTGCTTTTTCTACGATTGCACGCAATCGCTTTATTTCTTCGGCAATATCTGGATCCAAATCCCCTTCACTCATATCAAAGAAATTAGAAATCAGCGAACTAAGGGAATTATTATGTGTGTCGTCTTCACCAAGAACTCGTTCAGCGGGAATGGCATGGAATGGGAACAAGTCATGTAATTCTTTTTGGCTTTTTACTTGTTTGTCCTCCAGATCGTTTGGATTGATGGCATATACGGTTAATCCAAACAAGTTGCCGAAATTGTCGGCAAGTACATTATGCGCTTCCTCGTTCGGTGAAAAAGCGCCGTCCTTATAATAGCTGCTTTCCAAGAGTGCCCGCAATGTTTTTTCGTCTGTTTTCAAACGATACTCTGCATGAATCAGGGCTGTTGTCGTATCCACATCGACATCAATAATGAAAGGTGACAAAGCTCCCAGGTTATCATTGGGGTCTTCTAATGAATAATCCACCAAGAAATCTATGGAGATAACCTCTATCTGTTTACAAAGGTCCTCATAGGAGAGCTTTTTCTCCATAAACAGTGCAAATTTATTATAGAAATCTTCCCGCATTAATAGCGGATAGTCATCGAAAGATATAGAATTTCCTTCCAGCACATTTCCAATACACGAAAAACACGATGTTTTTGCAGTATTGTTCCTACCCACAATTAAGGTTGTCCTAGGATCAACTTCCAACTCGGCATCAATAAGCAATCTATAATTTTTGATTCTGATTTTTGATAATTGCATATTTGCCTCCGTTTTCTATCTGTAGTAAGCTGTCAATCGTTTGTGGCTATCGTATCAGTTTTATTTTTTGAATCAAGATACGCTAAATACTGCTTATATTTGCGAAGCATCATATTTTTAGCATACTGCTCCATGTATTCATAGTCAGGCGTTCCGCTGTCGGTAACAGGGAGCATAATTCGGGTATTGGTCATGCGTTCTGCATTAAATTTATATAGATAGCCAAATTTGCTTTTTTGCTGCAAGATTACTACTTTCATAAATAGCAGAACAAACGCATTGTCTTTATAGCTTTTCAGATGAAATCGCTTTACTGAGTCAGAAAAAATGCATTCATATGGATGATAAAATCCAATAACCATTCCGTTCCCATCATAATTTACGCCGAGGACATTTCTGTCTAATGATGCATTATTATCACTAACAAAACGTGCTACCCCGTTGTTATTATCTAACGCACCTATAAATGGCCTGCTTCCGGGAGTCGTGTCTGCGGCAACAAGTCGTTTACCTGGCAAAATATCAAAGACATCCGAGATAGAAAAGGAATCCCACGACATTTCTGATAAAGCAGGAAGTTTAACTTCTTCACCTAAATTAGCAATACTTTTTTGGGCATAAGTACGGTACTTATTTATTAAAGACAGACGTTTCTGTTGTGTATATTCTGCCATATACTTGTAATCCGGTTCCCCCGAATTTGTAACAGGGAGCATATCTTGAATCCGCTTTGCTCGTGGTAATGAAATTGATCGCCCATGACCAAAAATGGAGTGCTGTTTTGAGATGCTTGCTGTCATATAAAGCAGAGCATCAGGTGAAACCATATTTTTAGGGTGTAATGCTGTAACATGAGTATCTAACGCGAAATCGCTTGGTTGATAGTACGCTAAACCCGCACCACCGTCTCCATCATTGTTAAGCGATATAACATTGCCACCTTTGACTACTTTAGATGGAGTCGCAATAAAGCCTTTAACACCATTATTTACCTTTCGGGCAGATACTAGCGGAGTATGGCCCTCCGCAAGTGCTGCCATGTTCTTTTCTTTCCCACGTTCAAGATTAAACATCGAATCCAGACTTACAGAAACCCACGTCCTTCCTTCAAGTTTCTGCATTTTCGTTACCTCCTTGCTCAAATAGGTACTCTCGATTCTGCATAATCATCGAAAACTCAAATGTCAGATAATCGCCAATGGTTTTTTCAAAGTCAGTGTCTGTCGGAATCTCATCATTGAAATAGAAGAAAGCATGTAGCCATTCATCCTCAGCCGTTACCGTGGATTCGACACAGAACTTTGAAGTCGCTTCAGCCCGGCTAAACCATACATCGAGCAAGTGCTGACGTTTGTCCTTAGCAGCATCACCCTCCACAAGGCCAACATGAGCACGCACTTCATATCCATCATTGCGGAAATCAATAAATTTACAGACTTTATCACCGGGATGAGGTTCATGGGCGGTAAAAATTGCAATAACAGGGTTAGTACCTACGCCATAGAAGGTATCTGTATTGCAGGTAATGACGCCTTCCAGGGTATGGTGCTTCATGATACTTTCCTTAAACGCCTGCTCATCTTTCGTTTTACCTGTCATAGAAGACTGCGGAACGATTACCGCAGCTCGTGCTCCTTCAGTTAAGGAATCAAGCATATGCTCCACAAACGAAAGCTCATACTGCGAGGGATCAGCTTTAGTACCTTGAGAATAGGGTGGATTCATCATCCCGACAGTAGCACCCTTAAGCTGCACCTGAGCAGGAATCTGACGCAAGAAATCTTCACATTTGATGTTACTGTTACCATCATCGCGGAGGATCATATTTGTTGCAGCGATTGCGAACATATTACTCTGGAGTTCAAATCCGTGCAGTTGCTTTTTCTTGATGCTTTTTCGCTTCGTTTGATCGGTACCAGCTTTTTCAAGCATATGGTGCATTGCGGCAACCAAAAAGCCAGCGGTACCGCAGCAAGGGTCAAGCACAATGTCCGTAGCCTGGATGTTCAGCAAGTCACAGAACAGGTCGCAGATATGTCGAGGTGTAAGGACAATCCCCAACGTCTGACCATCACCGCCTGAGTAGCTCATAAATTCGCCATAGAATCTTCCGATAAAGTCTTCACTGGAACTGCGATATTTAATGTTGTCGAAAACATTCTTTTTCAGGAATTCCGTATAGAATTTCAATGGTGTCTTACCCAGTTTGTGGTCGATCTCGTTCAAGCGAGCGCTTGTGCGAATAATCGAAAATTCACTCATTAGCTTATCGCGCTTTGCATCTGGCCCAACATTGGATGCTTTAAGACGCCGTTGGATGGCATCATAGATTAACTGGCCATCTGTAGTAGTTTCATCACCAAGTAAGTCACTTGGTTTGAAAAATTTATCATCCAATGCCAGCAGGATACCGGAAACCACCAGCGGCTTGTCCTGATCTTTTAGCGAGCCATAGGTGCGCAGATATTCATGTAATTCCGCTGCATCTTTCAAAATTTCCTCGGTAGTTTTTTCTATATCCGTCTTTTCCGCAAGAACATAGCGGGTGTAATACTCATCTATATTAGTAACAGTGAACGATGTAAAAGACTCAATATCAGGTAAGAGTTTGTATCCATCTCTGTCATCTACATACAAAGGAGTAATTTTGTGATGCTTTTCGTCCCCCGAAACTCCGATTGCAAACACTTTATGGAATGTACTGTTTTGAGCAATATGCTTGGCATAAAAATATACTCCATTAACAGCATAGTCAGCAATATCCCTCTGTTCAACAGATAGGATTCCCGTATCGGTCAGCTTTTGATGCTTGGCCAGATCAGCTTTATCCTCAATGACAATAACGAAGTCCTTGACAACTGCAACATATTCCGGATATCCAGCGTTTCCGGTACCACGCTTTGAAGCACTTTGTAGAGCATCGTTAATTTCTTTCACATTACTACCTTGGGCATCATATTTAATTTTGGAGTCATCAAGTTGACGCGCTACCCACAAATCGGTTCTTATTTCTTTCTTTGCCATCTTTTTATCCAATCCTTGTATCATGAAAGTAGTAGTTTATTGTGGCCGTTGTTACAAAAGTGTACCAATGGTTCTGAGGCTATCACAATCGGCTCTTTTAGTGATGTTATTATTGTACCGCATTTTGTAGAAAAATGGAATAACTTTTTCATGAGTCACAAACATTTTGAGTAGTTGTCATAACCATATTAGGGTTCAGTGCGATAATCTCCCGCCCCAACTTCCTAGCATACCTCACCGTCATTGCCGTCCCACCCCGCTGCTCCCCGTTGTAAACAGCCAGCAGGCAGGCGGCGTGATCGACCAGATAACGGTTGCGTTTCAGCATATAATTTTTGCTATACTCCCGGTTGACATACACAATCTCGTCCGCCTGCTCCAGAATAGAAAAATACAGTTCCCGCGCCGAAGCCGACCACTCGTCCGCCTGTCCCTCGCAGGGCAGGACACAGTGGAGCTTCAGCGCGGGATTTTCTTTTTTCAATGCCAGCACCGCCAGAGCGGCCCAGGTGTCGGTGCCTTCCGCCATGCCGGAGAGGAAGTCCGTATACCCAGCATCCACCCGCTTGACAATTTCTTCGGTAATTGCTTTTTTCAGAGTAACACATCTGATATCAGCCTCATTATAGCCCCAGGGAAATTTTTTCGGACGATGACCTGTGAACGCACAGCATCTTTCAATCATCACAATCTATCTCCTGACTTTAGTTTGACTATGGGGATTATATCCCCTTAACAATGGAGATTATAACCCCCATACTGGATAATGTCAATCGGGGGTGTGGCTGTGATTATTTTTGATAAACTGTGGGATGTGATGAAGGAAAAAGGCTTTTCCACATACCAACTAAGGGAAAAGTGCGGTATCGACAGCAAGACCATCCGGCGCTTGCGGGCAAACGACAACATGGAAACCAAGACACTGAATAAATTGTGTACAGCCCTTGATTGCCGTCTGGAAGATATTGCCGAATATGTTCCAGATGAGCAGTAACAACTCCACGGCTCTGCGGATGCAGAACCGTGGAGTTGTTAGCATTTTCGGGGCGGGGTATCCAGGCTGCGATCTGGCAGCATGGGTACCCAACGCCCCGAAAATGGAGGGGGAATCCAAGGGGGGAGACCTCCCCTCTTGGCACACGACTTTCGGAGAAAGTCTAGTGTGTTATACCTTTTGTCCCGGCTGGCGCGGGAAAGGGGCGGCGCGGTCTGGCGCAGTCACTTTCCCGTACCAGGAAATCAGGCAGTGAGATGGAGCGGCAGCAATCATCCCACTGCCTGATTTTGGGAGGGACAAAAGGTATATACAGCCCCCGTCCCTCGTCCCGCCGCAGCGACATCGCCAACGGGCCGATAATCGGGCCCGCGAGCCACCCGTCTGGGCGCGAATGTAAAGCCACTTACTGGCCGCTTGTATCATTCGCCTTGGGCAGATTTTCAAAAAGCGAAACCAGCCCGCGCCGGAACTCTGCCAACTTCTCCGGGTCAGTTCCATCGTCCACTGTATGTAAAATGGCATCCGTGATTTGTTCGGGCGAGATGGAGACTAGAGGTGCCGTTTGGTCCTTTGACAATTCTGTCATCATACGCTCAACAACTTCTTTTGTTACTGCCTTTGCGGGTTCTAAATCTGAGCCAATCTCACGCTTCATTTCTCGCAGCATGGCCGTAAACGTGTTCTGGATCTTTGTCAGTTCTACTTGATGAGGCGGGACTTTAGAGAGGTTGACAGCTTGGGCTGCTTCTCGCTGTCCTGCTCCTACCAGCAGTTCGCTCATGGACGCAAAAATCTGGTTCTGCACAGCCACCCCAGCAGCAAAAGTATCGTCCAGATACTGTGCAATCATAGCAGTCAGCGTGGCGAATCGTGGATGCTCCAGCAAGCGGTTGACCACATCCGTATCGACCCTCTGCGTGTAAAGGTTCCGTACCGACTGTGCTGAGAGGCCCAACTCGCTTATATCATAGTTTTTGCGCTCCGGGATACTGGTCAGGCCCAGCAGAAAGTCAGTGGAGACGTTGAACTCTCGCGCCAGCGCCACCAGCACATCACTGTTGATCTTCTGCGTCTGGCCCTTCTCTATGCGGCCCAGTGTAGTGGCGTTGATGCCGATTTTAGCCGCTAACTCATCCAGAGTCATATCCTCACGTTCACGAAGCCCGGTAATGCGGCGTCCCGTGGTATCCGATAACATATTCGCCATATATCCACCCCTTTCTGCTTATCTTACCATATATTTGCTCGATTGAATGTCGAATATTGTAAAATAACATCATAATTTGGGGTCAGCCAGGAAACTGCATTTTTGCAGGATTTCCTGGCTGATTTGCTTTTTCGGGCATTTATGCAGGAATTAAAGGCTATAGACGATTTTCCGGTATATTGAAATACGCAAATAACATTTGCCAAATCAATTTAGGAGGTATCAAATCATTGCGTATTCCAATCAGTGAAATCAAAATCAACCCCGGACGGCGGAAGGCCGACCCAACCCATGTCGACGAACTGTCTAAAAGCATAGCCGACGTGGGCCTGCTCAATCCAATCACAGTTGACAGCAACCACACCCTGATTGCCGGGCTACACCGGCTGGAAGCGGCGAAGCTGCTGGATTGGGCTGAAATCGAATGTACTGTATGCAGTATTGACAGCATCTGGGCGGAACTGGCGGAGATCGACGAGAATGTGATCCGCAGAAGTCTGACCAACACAGAAGTGAGCAGTCTGCTTGCCCGCCGGAAGAAACTCTATGAAACTCTGCATCCAGAGACGATTGCCCGGAACCGCCCTGGCCATGTGAGCAATCACCAAAGTTCGCGCGACAATGTGTCGTGCGAACCCAAAGTGAAATCTTTTGTGGAAGATACCGCTGAAAAGCTGGGTGTTTCGACCAGGACTGTTGAGCGCCACTTGTATCTGGCCGAACATCTGACACCGAAAGCCAGTGAGATTCTCAAAAAAATGGATAAGCAGCCTCCCCGGAGTGAGCTGATGAAGCTGGCCCGCTTGGAACCGGACCGTCAGGCTGAGTGCGCCGCGCAGTTCCTGTCCAGCGAGATCAAATCGGTGAACACATATTTGAAGCAGGGAGAACCGGAAACCGCCGGGGCTGATACTCCCTCATCCTTTGACAGCTTTATGGAAAGTTCAAGTCTGATTCTTAATGAATTTGAGCGGCTTTCCTCGCTTTTAGCGGCCAGTCCTGACTTTACTGACGAACAGACGGAAACCGCCCGAATTCAAGCCAATAAGCTGCGTGAAGCGGCGGATAGGCTTACGGCACAGCTTGAGGGTAGGCGGTGAGCGCGATGCAGAAGCCGCAGTATGCCATTCTCCGCTTTGCCAAGTACAAGGGACCGGAAATCGGGCAAATTGAGGCCCATAACGAGCGAAAAAAGGAGAAATACGCCAGTAATCCCGATGTGGATGTTAGTCGCAGTCATCTCAATTACCATCTTGTCCAGCCAGAGCGGAAATACCGTGCCGAGGCTGAGAAACAGATTGCCGAGGCCGGATGCCGTACTCGAAAGGACAGCGTTCGGGTGGTCGAGGCCCTGGTGACGGCCAGCCCAGAGTTTTTCAAAGGGAAGAAAAGGGCTGAAATTCGGACATTCTTTGAAGAAGCGGTTCGTTTTATTACGAAACATCAGGATAAAAGTACGATTATCTCCGCCGTGGTTCATATGGACGAGAAAACGCCTCATATGCACCTATCCTTTGTCCCGCTGACATCGGACAAGCGGTTGAGTGCCAAGGATATTGTCGGAAACAAGAAGAAACTGACATGGTGGCAGGATAGTTTTTGGAAACACATGGTCAGGAAGTATCCTGATCTGGAGCGGGGCGAAAGTGCCAGCGAAACTGGCAGGACACACATTCCGCCCCGTCTGTTCAAGGAGGCGGCACATCTCAACCGCCAGCGGGATATGCTGATGAAGTTGCTGGGGGAGGTCAATCCTCTCAACGCCAAGAAGAAAAGTGCTGAGATTGAGGCCCTGCTGGAGCAGTACATCCCCGGCGTAGAGCGGATGCAGACGCAGATGCGGAAGTATGATGCCGCCTATAAAGCGCTCCAGGCTGAGAACACTGGATTGAAAAAGCAAGTCAATTCCAGCAAGGAGAGCATCAAACGCCAGTTGGAGGTGTCGCAGCAGCTTCAAGAACTGGAGGAACTGCGCCGGACAGTGGATCATATCCCGCCGGAAATTCTGCAAGCATACCAAAATGGACGCCAAACAAAACAAATTGAGAGGTAATTGAATGATAATTGATTTTGACGAATATTTCAAGAACTTTGTGTATGAGCCCATCGACCTTTGTGCTATCTATGAGCCGATGTTTGAACCGCCTGCCGATTTTATTGCGGAACGGCATAGAGAGCATGAGCCGCAGAATCCCTTCTCCTGCACAGTAACACGTAAGATCGGGAATACCTGGTACAGCATTGAGACGGAGTGCGCCGGGAGTGAACCGCTTCACGGTCTAATAAGGCGGATGATTTTTTCGGGACAAGAGGCAATTTGATGTCGACAAACCGGAAAAGTTATGTTAACATGAAGCCATGCACTACGGTACTGTCGGCTGACCCACATAAGAAAGGAGAAAATAACGTGGATCAGCAGAAAATTACCATTTTATACTGCCGTTTAAGCAACGAAGATACCCTTGACGGCGAGTCGAATTCAATAGCCAATCAAAGAAATATCTTAACTCGCTTCGCGGCAGAACGGGGATTCACTAACACCCGTATTCTGGTGGATGACGGGTACACCGGGACGAACTTCAATCGTCCTGGTATACAGGAAGGGCTTTCTCTGGTGGAGCAAGGCTTAGTTGGCACCTGGATCGTCAAAGACATGAGCAGATTTGGCAGAGATTATCTGCAAGTGGGGCGTTATACGGAAATCGTTTTTCCAAGCTACGATGTGCGTTTCATAGCCGTGAATGACGCGGTTGACAGCGCCACGGGAGATAACGATTTCACCGTGATCAGGAATGTTTTTAACGATTTTTATGCCAAAGATACGAGTAAAAAGGTTCGTTCTGTCATAAAAGCCAAAGGGATCAGCGGCAAACACCTGGGCAAACCGCCCTACGGCTACCGCTCTGACCCGCAGGACAAAGATCACTGGATTCTGGACGAAGAAGCTGCTCCTGTGGTCAAGCGCATCTTTGATATGACCATTGCTGGAATCGGCCCGTGCCGGATTGCTCGAATCCTCGAAGATGACCAAGTGCCAACGGTCAAGACCCTCTATGCTATGCGTAAGGGTAAGCCCGCGCCGGAGCGTCCCTGTCACTGGCATGAGCAGTCTGTGGTTGGTATCCTGGAACGGATGGAGTACACTGGTTGTGTCTGCAACTTCAAGACCTATTCCAAGTCCTATAAGCTCAAAAAGCGCATTCCCAACGTCAAAGAGGATATGTTCATCCTGCCCGGTACACAGGAGGCCATTGTTTCGCAGGAACAGTGGGACCGGGTACAGGAGCTGCGGAAGAACAAGCGCCGCATCACCAAGGGGGAGCGGCAAGGACTGTTTTCGGGACTTCTGTTCTGTGCCGACTGCGGAAGTAAGCTCAACTTCGCCACTTGTAAAAGGTTTGAGGGCAAGCAGGACCGCTACGTCTGCGCCAAATACAGAAGCGGGCGCGGGGCCTGTTCGGGGCATATTATCCGGGAGGAAGTGCTCCGGGATGTGGTGCTGGAGCGTATCCGGGCTGTGACGGAGATGATCCGCTCCGATGTAGAGGGTTTCCAAGAGGACTGGCTCCAATGTCGCAGAGAGGACCAGGAGAAGTCCATCCGGGAGGACAAGCGGCGTCTGGCCCAGGCCAAGAAGCGTCTGGCGGATATTGATGTGCTGATGACCCGTATCTATGAGGACATGGTGCTGGGTAATTTGAGCCAGGAACGCTACCAGAAGATGTCCGAAGGCTATGAGGCGGAACAGTCCAATCTTAACAATGAGATTATCGGTCTTGAGGATTGGGTGGAAACCCGCGAGGAAATGGACAACAGCTTTGACCAGTTCGCCGCTTTGGTGGAGAAGTATGTGGATATCCCGGAACTGACACCGACTATTGTGAACGAGTTTATCAAAAAGATCATCGTCTATGCGCCGGAGAAGCAGGGAACCAAGCGGATTCAGAAGGTCAGAATCATCTTTAACTTTCTGGATGAGTTGGATACACCGGAAATCGGTGAGCCCGTCATCACAGAAACCACCTATGGACGCGGAAAGACGGCGTGATCGTGCGATCACGCCGCCCTCTGCGGCAATAGTTCCCTATCACCCTTTACCCTTGCGGTTCAAGGGTTTTCCTTGGTGACCCGGCGGGGATTCGAACCCCGGACCCACTGCTTAAAAGGCACAGACATAGCCACTGATACCAAGAGTTACACGGTTTTTTGACTTGCATCCGACTTGCACGGCATTTCTTTCCCGCCCGGCTGGCCGGACAAATAGGCGTCCAGCTTGTCAACGGACTTCCGCTTGTGGATGGCGTCCAGGTGCGTATAAATCCGCAGCGTGGTGCTCACGTCGGCGTGGCCCATCTGAGCGCACGCCTGAACCACATCCACCCCGGCCAGATACAGCAGCGTGCAGAAGGTGTGCCGGAGCCAGTGCATGGTGATGTTCGGGATCGTCCTGTCCAGCCGCTTGGGCCCCGGCCTGCCGGACTTCCGCCGCTCCAGGTCCGCCGGGGTCCTGGTCCCGTATTTCTCGTTCAGAAGCCGCATATAGGAGCCCCAGAGCTTTTTCCAGGCTGAGTCCGTCATAACGCCGCCGTGGGCGCTGGGAATCACCAGCAGATTGTCCCGGGGCAGCTCCGCCATGTAGTCCGCCAGCCGCTGGGGAATATCCACCGTCCGCACGCCGGCGGCGGTCTTGGTGACGTGCCGGAGGCTGGGGACGCCGCTGGAATCGTACTCCATCACCTTGTTGACGGTGATGGTCCGGGCCTCCAGGTCCACGTCCGCCCAGGTCAGCGCCGCCAGCTCTCCCCGCCGGAGCCCGGACAGCATCATAATCACCGCCACGCTCTGGGCCCGGTGGGGTGTGTCCCAAATCCATTGCTGTTCCTCAGCGGTCAGCGCCCGGCGGTGCTCTTCCTTGCGGCCCACCGCCGTCAGCTCCACCTGTTCCGCCGGATTGGCGGGGATAACCCGGCCCACGGCGCGACGCAGGATTTGCCGGATTGCAGAGCGGTACAGGCTCACGGTGCGCTGGGAAAGCCCCTGATCCGCCAGAGTGAGCAGCACCCGCTCAATATCGTCCGCCCGGACCTGACCGATTTCGTAACCCTGGAGCTCCTCCTTCCAGAGCTTCACGGCCCGCCGGTAGTTGTCCATCTGCCGGCAGGTGATGTGTTCCCGCTCCTTCAGCCGCAGCCAGTCGTCCGCCCAGGCGGCGAAGCTGTCCCGCTGGGCAAGAACGTCCAGCCCCCGGCCAAGCTGGAGGCGGACGGCGGTTTCCTTTTCCTTCAGCTCCGCCGGGGACTTGGCGTAGACGCTTTTGTATTGCCGTTTCCCGTTCTCGTCCCGGCCCAGGTATATCTGAGCGCAATAACGCCCGTCCGCTCGTTTTTTGGCCTTTGCCATGTGCTCAGTCCCAATTGATGGCGTTTTCGGCCACGTACTCCCCGGCTTCCAATTCACGGGCGGCGAGCTCCATAGCGGCGTGCTCCGCGGGCGTGGCCTTCGTGTAATCAGGGTCCCAGGCCAGGACCAGCTTTTTCACCAGCTCCAGGGCAAGCGCTTGGTCCGCTTCCGGCAGGATATTGACCATCTGTGCGATTTGCTGTGCGATTGGCGCCATACTTAAGCCCTCCTTACTTCTTGTAGATGTCTCCCCGGCTTCCTATATCCATGATATACAGGATTTCCAGCTGACTTTCCATCCCATATCTGTAAACGATTCTATATTTCCCCACACGGAGCCGGAAGCGCCCGTCATGGTACCCCTGCATAGCCTTGATATCACCCAGGGGCGGCTTTTGTGTCAGCCCGTGGATTCCGGCCCGTATGCGGGCTTTGGTAGGCCGGTCCAGGCTCTCCAACGCCTTTACGGTGGATTTCGCATATCTGACTTCCATTGAGACGGTTCCTTTCCTGCCCTGGGCCTCCGGCCTGGGGCTTTTTGTTCGCCGGATTTGGCGTGCAATCTCCTCAATTTTGAGGAGACCCCAATTTTGGGGGCAGTAGATCGGCTCAAAATTGAGCTCATTTGACAGGGTTATCAAACGAGCGCCATTTTTGACGGGCGTTGCGACTTCCTGCAACGGGCTAGAATCTCAGCTGGTTATTTCAGAAATTTCTGAAATAACTCATTTGACAGGGTTATCAAGCGAGCTCAAAATTGATCTCTCTTTTCAGCCGGTCCAAAATTGGACCCATTAGGGAGCTGCAAATTTTCCGCCCCTTCGTCCGGAAAACGGACGAACCCTTAACCGGGGAAGGGTATGCTTATTTTCAAGCAAACCATCAAAACAATTTGGCGAAAATAGCCAAATTGTTTTTTGTATGATGGGGTATGGAAAATACCCCACCCTTGAGGACGGGATTTGGTTCCGAAGGAGCTGTGGATTCGCGGCCCCTTTATGGGTGCCTCAAATTTGAGGCAGGGGCCGGGGTGGTGAAACGCCACCCAAGAACCCTAACTCTAAATTAGGCTTAGGGCGTCATTTCAACTGACACCCTTCTATTTGCCCTTCTCCGGCCCCTCTGGCGCGTCCTGGGCGGCGGGGGTATCCTTACCCTCTGGCGGTGCTGGGGGGCGGCTCTGGGGGCGTTTGTGGGGACTCTGCGGGTGGTGGGAAGACCATTTCTTCGGGGGCGCAGGGGCCAAAGGCTTCCTGCATCAACTTTAGCTCCAAAGTTTTTGCAGCAATCTTCAAGCCATTCTGCGCACAGCTTAGCAACTCGTTCAAATCATCCTTTGAAATTTCAGAACCGCCATTTTCATATGTGAAGAAATAGTTCCCTCCGGTTTTCATAATGTCGTATCCCATAGAGTTTAGGAGAATTTTTAATGCCGATTCTTCGTCAGTCAAGGGGTCTAGTGGGGCTAAATGTGGTTTGATGGCATTTATAAAATTTTCATCGTCTTTGGCTTCTTGTCTAAGGGCTTCCTCAAATCGTCGGGCAACGTAGTCCCTCCACGCTTTGTCTCGGCCTTCTAGTGTACGTCCGTTCATCAGCCAATTGACATCTACGTCCAGGGCAGAGGCTATGCGCTGGAGTTGTTCAATTCGTGGCTGACGCTTCCCGAGTTCATACTGTTGTATTGTGCCTGTTGCGGTTCCAGACCTTTCAGCAAGCTCCCGTTGCGTAAGTCCGGTGTTCTTTCGGGCTTCTTTTATACGCTGTCCTATGGTCATTTGCATCCCCCCGCAATCACTATACCATACCTAAGCAGAAAAAGCAATCAATCGAATATAAAAATTCCAGTTAGCCCATTGACACAATCGTCTGAGTGTGCTATAGTAAAAATACAATCGAACGAAGGCGGTGAAAATCAAATGAAAGTTGACCGTAGAAAATTGGAGCTGGCAATGGCGCGGGCCTGTATGGAAAGCAGGGACCTTCCCGCCGCTGCCGGTCTCCCCCGGCCCACGGTGCAAAACGCCGTTGTTGGGAAAGGCGTCCGGCCCGCAACCCTGGGGCGCATCGCAAAAGCCCTGAACGTGGACCCGGCGGAGCTATTGGAGGAGGGAGGTTAGACCTGTGTACACACCGAGACGAACTAACAAGCCCCGCCGGGTGATCTACTCCGTTGACGAATTGCCCGCATACTGCGACTGTTGTGACGTGGGGCTGTATCTCCGGGTGAACCCCGAGGCCGTGGCCCGCATGGCCCGGGAGGGCGTCCTCCGGGGGGCCAAGATCGGGCAAAGCTGGCGGTTCCGCAAGGAGGACATTCTTGACTACGAACGGCGGCTGTTCGGCCTGGGAGGGGAGGGGCAGTCCTGCAATGGATGATCTGTCCTTTCTGTACGAAAACGGGATGTCCTCCGAGGAGGTCACACGCCTACAGGGGCAGGGCCTCACGCTGGCGGAGATTGCCGCAAGTGCCCGCCGTTTGGTCGACAGCGGACGGCCCCTGACAGAGCCCCAGGAGGCGGTCAAGGAGATCCTGCCTGAGTTCTTCGACGAGAAGGGACGCTTCCTACATAATGTCCTGGGGGACTACCTGACCGAGACCTACGGTTGCTGCAAGATAAATGGAAGCGTCCATATCTACGACGGCGGCGTCTACCGCCCCGGAGAGGACGCGCTGCACGGCGCAATGGTGGACTTGCTGCCCAGCTTGACCGACGCCAAGAGGCGGGAGACGTTCAAGTACATAAAGGTGTGCCACCGTACGCCGATCAAGGAGCTGTCCCCGCCAAACCTGATCCCCTTCCGGCATCGGGTGTACGACCTGAAAACCGGGGAGTTCCTGGACTACTCCAAGGACCTGGTTTTCCTGAACCGGTTTCCCTGGGACTACGACCCGGCGGCCCCGGAGTGCCCCGCCGTCACCGACACGCTGAATGCCATTGCCAACGGGGACGGCGAAGTGGTCAAGCTCCTGCTGGAATCCTTTGGGAACTGTTTCCACCTGCTGAATAGTTACCGGGGTGCTGTGGCGCTGTACGGGCCCTCCGGCAGCAACGGCAAATCTACCTTGCTGAATATGCTGCGGCAGCTGGTAGGGGCTGAAAACGCCTCCTTCCTGAGCCTCCAAGATACGGCGGAGCGCTTCCGCCTGATGGAGGTTTACGGCAAGGCCGTCAACATCGGAGACGACATCAGCGGCGCGTATCTGCCGGACAGCTCCCTGTTCAAGAAGTTGGTGACAGGGGAAACCGTCCTCGGGGAGAAGAAGGGCCAGGACCCGGTATCCTTCCGATCTTACGCGAAGTTCTTCTTTGCTCTGAACGAGCTGCCGCCGGTCAGCGACAAGAGCAGCGCCTTTTTCAGCCGGATATTGCTAGTGCCCATGACCGCCGACTTTTCCTCCACCAGGAGCCGTGACCCTGGTTTGAAGGACAAGCAGTGGTCCTCGGAGGAAATGACCTATTTGACCCGGCTTGCGATGGAGGGTCTGGAGCGGCTGAGAGCGCACGGGGACTTTACCCGGCCTCTGTGTGTGCAACAGGCTATGTCGGAGTATGAGATCGAATGTAACCCTGTGCTGGGCTTTCTGCTGGAGTACGGAGACGTTGTCGGTGAGCCGACGGAGAAAGTTTATAACGACTTCCGTGTCTGGTGTGAGGACAACGGACACCGCAACATCACTACCCGTATTCGCTTTACCAAGGAAGTCTGTCGTCAGGCGGGCGTCAGTAATGATTCAATCCGGCATCCCTATTTCGGGGAGAGAGGAAAATGCAGTACTGGTCAGTGCTTTGTTCCTAAGCCGTCATGAGTGTCAGGCATTGAAAAAAGAACTCCTGACACTTCAAACCATTGCGGCGCAACGATTACACGTTATCTGTCAGGAGGTCAGGAGTTTTTATTAAAGTTTGTAGATTTTATAAGCGGCATACATAAAACACAATATATGCGAGTTTGCAAAAAACTCCTGACCTCCTGACAATGGTCTCAATCCATTGCAGGGCAAGGCTTTGACCTGTCAGGAGTTGTGTCAAAAGTCATGACAAGAAAAGGAGAATTACCATGAACGAGAAAAATTTGGGGCTGCTGGAGAGGATCAAGGACACCCTGAGCGAGATTCAGGGCTTGCGGGAAGCCCTGGACGATCTGCTGGACAACCCCGACGTGACCCTGGAGAACCTGGGGCGACTGCGGGACACCCTGAGCGAGATTCAGGGCTTGAAGGAGGACCTGGACGAATGAGTTTTTACAAGACCTGCCCCCATTGCGGGGCGCACCTGGACCCCGGGGAGAGCTGCGACTGCACGATATCCCAGGTCTGCACCGAGGCAAGAGCTGTTTTCCCGGAGCTCTTCACGGGCCGGACTGACCGGGAGATCGTGAGCGAGATTGCCGGAATTGTCCGGCGGGCAGAAGTGAAAGAGGCCCCCGCCGATGCTGCGAACACTGGCGAGGGCGGGGCGGAACAGAATTTGACCACTGTTTCCACCTCCAGTATAATCGAAGATGGGAGGCCTGTCAAGTGAGTGATAAACAAAGGATTGTAAGCGGGCTATTAGAATTACAGCGGACCGATCATGACGGATATCTAGCTATGGCTGCTATCATTCCCGCCATGATGGGGGTTGAAGATATACCCGTGCCGGAAGGGAACAGCCGCGGCGCTTTCAAGAGGGCCATTCGGAGAATACGAGCGGTGCAAGCTGGCATGGAAAAGGACCACCCCGAGTGCGTTCCCGGCCTGAAGAAAGCGGCGGCATTGATTCGCCGGGAGTGGCTGTATAGAGAAGATAGAGTGAAGGAGGCCGGGCCGTGAGTGGAAGATCATCGCAGAGAAAGGGCCGCGCCGCCGAGCTGGAGCTTGTCCGCCTTCTTCGGGCCCAAGGGATACCAGCGGAGCCGGGGAAGCCGGTTTCTTTCGGAGAAACGCCGGACATAACCGGGATTCGCGGTATCCATGCGGAGATCAAGCGCCGGGAGAACGTCAACCTGTCGGCGGCGCTGGCCCAGGCGGCGGCGGATTCTGTGAAGTTCGGGGACGGGCTTCCCGTTGTCTTCCATCGGCGCAACCGGGAGACCTGGAGGGCGACTATGGCGCTGGAGGATTGGCTGGCATTGTATGAGGCGGCGGACCGGAAAAATCAAGAAAATGTGGGAAAGGAAGTAGCGAATGACGGAACGGCAAAAACGGGTCTTGGCGGCGCTGTTGACCTCTCCGAGCAAGGCGGCAGCGGCGGAGGCAGCGGGCGTCACCGTCAGGACCGTACAAAACTATTTGAGTGACCCGGCCTTTCGAGAGGAATATCAAAGTGCCCTGGAAGACGTGGTGATGGATGCGGCAAAACAGGCGAAGCAATCTCTTTCCCCGGCCCTCTCCACGCTGCGCGAGATCACCGAGGACCGTGGAGAGGACGCACAGGCCCGTATAGGCGCGGCCCGCGCTATTCTCACCAGCGGGCTAAAGCTGATCGAAACGGCGGATATTCTGACCCGGCTAGGCATCAACACAGATGAATTTAATAACCAGCTGTCCCAGGTCCCCGGAACGGCGGATAAGCTTCACTTCGCGCTTGATACCTTGCAAAATGAAGGGCTTGCGGGCGTATACAACGCATGGGTTGAGAATAACGAGGCTCTTGTAAAAAACAAAGACGCATCGTTTGAGTTTAAGGAATCTCTCGCAGAGCTCGGGGAAGA
The DNA here is from genome assembly GCF_950073225.1 of uncultured Oscillibacter sp. Classification (NCBI taxonomy): domain Bacteria; kingdom Bacillati; phylum Bacillota; class Clostridia; order Eubacteriales; family Oscillospiraceae; genus Oscillibacter; species uncultured Oscillibacter sp. The sequence continues at coordinate 49,923 of NZ_CATMPS010000013.1, read as the reverse complement.
AATGCAGCCATTAATGACGACCGTCACAGAACTTGCAGGGTCATTCCTAGATTGGTTTAACGACCTTTCCGACGGCCAACAGGGGGCCATTGTGGCCCTGATTGGTATTGTGGCGGCAATAAGCCCTGTAGCAAGTGCAATTTCGTCAGTTTCTGGAGCTGTAGGAGCGGTTACAAAAAATTTGGATGCGGTAAAAACCGCGGCATCTGGCGTTTTTAGTCTGTTTACAAGCAACCCTATGCTTCTTGCGATTGGGGCAATCAGTGCGGCTCTGCTTTTGCTAATCCTAAATTGGGATAAGGTCAAAGAGACTGTGGAGAACGTCATTGACGCGGTGATCGGGTTTATTGAAAAAGGTATTGATGCTGTCAAGCGGTTCTTCTCTGCCCTGAGTAACGGAAAAGACAAAACAGGCGGGCCAAGCAAAAGCCCATCTCCTGTAAGCCCACGATCTCCCCGCCCCCGCGCCCGCATGGCAGCATTTGCAGACAACGAAACCGACGGCAACAACGGCGAAGGGGCCAGCATCACGGCGGGAACCTTCTCCCGCGCGGCAACTGTCCGGGCCCTGGAGAGCGCAATTCCAAATGTGGAGGCACGCATGGCCCTGGCAACGGCGAACATGGCCCCGGCGGCGGGGTACTCCGCGCCGCCTATGGCCCATTCCGGCGGCGGCGCGGATCATCGCCAGCCCGTGCAACAGCCGACCCAGCAGACTATCACGATCAATTTCACTGGAGACTTGGCCCAGCTTGGACGGGTGCTAAAACCCGTTATAGACATTGAGAACCGGCGAATTGGGCCCGGAGTTTAAATAAAAATAGGAGGCAATTTTAATGAAGTATTTTATCATCGTCAACGGTGAAACCTGTACGCTACCTGCCCGGACACTGGAAATGGATGAGCGGATCGACACGATTCGGGGCCTTGACCGGATGGTCAAGGCCGGCGAAATCACCCGTAGGGAGGCCCGGCAAGAACAATACAGCTTTGTCAAGGACTGCATTGCAGAACCCATGCCGCCTTTTGAACAAATGGATATGGGAGACTTGGATCTCAACGTCTCCGAGATCATCGCCGCATACCAGCGCCCCGCCACTCAGGCCAAACTTGAAGCGGCGTTGTCCATGCTAAAACATATTGTAAGCCGTCCGGATGTTCAAAAAATGCTTTCAAGGACGTAAGAAACGGCGTTTTTCCACACAAGAAATTATCATAGAAGGAGATCGAAAACCATGAGCAAGTATGCACAATATGCCCAAAAACTGGATACGGCCTTTAAGGCCGCGCGAGAGAAGTACATGGAAGTCTATGACGCCGTAAAAGCGGCGGAAAAACGGGTTGAAGACGCCAAAAACGAGAAGGATGAATATTTCCGGGGAGACGCACATCCACCGGGCCGAATGTGCGACGGCCCTTCGCAAAGCTGAAATTGTCTTTGAGCGCACAGCAGAGGGGATTTGGCCCGCCTTTGATGAAGTCCGGGACGAACTGACGGCAAAGCTGCGGGCGGAGATCCAGGCGGACACCATCGCCGCCCCGGAGGACATTGACCCCAACGGCATGACCTTGCTGCAATCCGGTATCCTGCGGGTCGATGAACTGGAAGCCCTTGCGGAACGGTATGCCGAAAATTATACAATGCTGCGGATTCTGGGCCAGCATGCCAAAGCCGCCGCTGACAAAGCGGAGGACACAGAGGCCCGGTGGCGGCTGGTGAATATCAGCCGGGCAGCGGACAGAGACCCGGGCGTTGTTCTCCAGACCTGGGACGGTCTGTTGGAGGCTTGCCGGGTTTGTTCCGGGCGCAGACTTGGAGAGAAGAATGGAGACCCGAGCTTTGTTGCCTCCATCTCCAAGACGTGGGAGCGGCTGACCGAGGCAACGATTGAATCCTTTTGACCAACGGACAAAGAGCGAACAAAGAGAAGTCCCCCATTTCGGGGAGCAAACAAAGAACCGGGGACCACTCCCCGGTTCTTGCCTTCTGCGAAAAATCGTGGTATTCTGACAGCAGGAAAGAATCATCTTTCAGCGCTGCCAGTAACGGCGGACGGTTGGCCCCTTGACAGGGGGCACCTTCTTGCCCCCTGATCTTTGGAAAGGGGGCTGCCCTATGGTTACATACAGTGAGCTTTTCGCTTACTCCCTGGTTATCATCGGTATTTGCGGTCTGTTCATTCAGGCGTACAAAAAGAAGTAACCGCCCCTGTGCCCACAGTCCGGCGGTTACTTCTGTAACTTAGGCTAGGGCCAACCGTGTCTACCGGCAGCGCCCTTTCTATGCTTATTATAGGCCGTGTCGGCCCTTCTGTCAAGCCTCTGACTTCTTGTCAGGGGCTTTTTTCATTTTCCGGGCAATGCTGTCCCGCTGGGCCTGTGTCTCTACCGCTCTACCAACGAATACCGGCAAAGTCTCTCCCGCCGCCGGGGGAAGGTCCTCAAGCTCCGCCCAGGAACCAGGGCCGAAAATTTGGCGGTGTACTGCCGGGTCTGTAAGACGGAATCGGTTGTGGATATTCTTACTTAGGCGAACGGCGGTGACTTGCATCTTGACTTGCACGCATCAAAAAAACATCGGTTTTTGGGGCCATTTTGGAGCGCGTTTTCCAAGAGCACGCAAAAAGAAAACCCCCTGTAACCATTGCGCCGCAATGACTACAAGGGATTTTCCCTGGTGACCCGGCGGGGATTCGAACCCCGGACCCACTGCTTAAAAGGCAGTTGCTCTGCCGACTGAGCTACCGGGTCGTCGTCGGAAGAAATTCCGCTCTGCTCCGTCCCCGCCCTGCGGGGCGAGGACTGCGCCCGCTCCATTCCTTCCTCTTCTCCCCACAAAATCTATCGATTTTGCGGGGGCCCCCATTTTTGCGGGGGTGAACGCCGCGCACGATTTCGCTGCGCTTACCTTTGCCCTGCTCCCCTCGTCTCTCGTCCCCCGTCCCCCCGCAGGGGTGGGGGTTGCTCAAGGGGGAGCCCGCTCCCCCTTGAAGGAGCGAAGAAATTTCCCGTCCGGCGCAGTTTTCGCCGCCAGGCGGAAACGGAGCGGTAAGGGGAATTTCTGAGCTGGCAGGGACGGCTGGACTCGAACCAGCGCATGAGGGAGTCAAAGTCCCTTGCCTTACCGCTTGGCTACGTCCCCATGCAGGAAGGAAATAAGCACGGGGACCGGGGAAAAGCCCCGATCCCCTGCTTCTTGTGGGGTGGGAGATGGGACTCGAACCCACGACACCCGGAACCACAATCCGGTGCTCTAACCAACTGAGCTACACCCACCACATATCAACCATCTGAAAACCGCTGGACGAAGGGGAAGAGCTTGGCACGCCAGAAGGGACTCGAACCCCTGGCCTACTGCTTAGAAGGCAGTTGCTCTATCCGGCTGAGCTACTGGCGCGAATTTTGGATGGAGCAGGTGACGAGAATCGAACTCGCATCCCCAGCTTGGAAGGCTGGTGCCCTGACCATTGTGCTACACCTGCTTAAGTCTTGGCCGCGAGGTTTCGGCCCTCCCTGGAAATCGTCAGCTTGGATATCATACCATGAAAGCCCCCGGCTGTCAAGCGGTCTTGGACGGTTTTCCCGCGAATTTCGGAAATTTTTTCTCAGCGGCCCAAATTTAAGAAGGCCTCCATCAGCCGCCGCCCCGGAACCGGGTCCCCCAGGCGCTCCGGGTGCCACTGGACCGCCCACACCGGCAGGCGCTCATGGCGCAGGGCCTCCACCACGCCGTCCTCCGCCCACTGGACGGCCCGCAGGCCGCTGCCCAGCCGGTCCGCCGCCTGGTGGTGGGCGCTGTTCACCGTCAGCCCCTCCCCCCAGAGAGCAAGCCCGGGGGCGTTCCGCACGCCGTGGAGCCGGTCGCCTCCCTCCCAGGCCCCGTGTCCGGGAATGTCCTGGGCCAGGGTTCCGCCGAAAAAGACGTTGATGGTTTGGAGCCCCCGGCAGACCCCCAGCACCGGCTTCCCCGCGGCGGTAAACTCCTGGAGCAGCCGAAGCTCCGCCTCGTCCCGCTCCGGCTCCAGCCCCCGGGAGGCAGTATTCTCCCGCCCGTACCGCCAGGGCTCCAGGTCCCCGCCGCCGGGGAGGAGCAGCGCGTCCCACCGGATTCCCCGGCCCCCGGCGTCCTTCCCGAACACCGCCCGGCCCCCGGCGGACTCCACCCAGCGCCGGTAATTGGCGAACCGCTCCGGGGTCCCCCAGATATACACCGTCTGCCTCATCCTCATCCCTCCCAGGCCGTCTCCCTCCAGCCTATGCGGCGGACAATTTCTATGTTACGGATATTGACTTGAATGGCGGTCCGTAGTATCATTCCCTTAGGCCGGGAGGCGTTTGGCTTCCATGCAAACCGCGCGGAATCCCGCCTCCGGCAAAGAGAACCAAGACTACAGAATGGGGGATATCCTGCGATGAAAAAACTGCTTTCTCTGACCCTAGCGTTGCTGCTGCTTTTCACTCTGGCCGCCTGCGGCGGTTCCGATTCCGGCGGCGGCTCCGATTCCAGCGGCGGCTCCAGCAGCGCCGGAAGCGGCGAGGTTCAGGCTGAGGACGGTTACGCCGAGGCCCGCACCGGCGACCTGGTACATTCCTATTTCATGGACTTTACCGTAAACAGCGCCTACACCACCGGCGACTACCATGGTCACACAGCCCCGGAGGGTATGAAGGTGCTGGTAGTAAATATGAGCATTAAAAATACCTTCAACGAAAGCCTGCCCATGTACGACGACGATTTTCAGGGCCAGTGGACCGCCAGCTCCGAGACGGACGAATTCGCCTGGCCCATCACTGAGGCCGAGGACGGAAGCGACCTGGAAGTGGTGTCGGAAGAGCAGCTTCCCGCCGAGTACGAGCTGGCGGTAAACGAAACCCGCACCGGCGACCTGGTCTTCGACGTGCCCGCGGACGAGAAGGACTTCTCCATCTCCCACCTGGAGCTCTTCGACGACGACAGCGAAGGGGACACCTTCTTCGTGTTTTTCACCGCCGAGGAGCGGTAAGCGCAGTTTTTAAAGCGGAGCGGCAGAGCCGCTCCGCTTTATGTTATCCCAGGCCCCGGGCCAGCAGGAACAGCAGGCAGGTGTGGGCGGGATAGTAGACATAAAAGAACCATTTCCAGCCCCGGCCCCTCTCCCCGTTGTAACGGAGCATCAGCGGCAGCGCCAGAACCATCATCCACTGGACGGGGAACACGCCGTACAGCGCCTCGGCGCTGAATTGGTAGATGCAGAAAACCAGGTACACGGCGGCCAGGGCCTCCCGGCGGTCCCGGAGGAAGTACATGGCCAGCCCCAAGGCGATGAACTCGAAGCCGAACTCGTTTACCGCCAGGTTCGGGACCACTCCGGTGAGAACGTCCCCGCTGAAATTCCGGGTGAAGGGCAGCAGGAACGGGAGAAGCCCGTAAAGAACCTGGACCAGGGCAACGGCCCCCAGCAGCAGCCCGCCCCGCTTGCGGTCCCGCTGGTACAGCTCCACCGCGCTGATGAGAACTCCCGTCAGAAACAGCGACAGGAAAATGTTGTGGTTTCCATAGCCCCCCTCCGGGAGGAACCGGGTATTCAGGAACAGGCCCAGAGCCGTCATGAAAAGGCTCAGCAAATAGAGCCGCAGAAGGTACCTCTTCCGGCTCCGGGTATGGCCATAGCCCTGGACCATGCAGAAGAGAAACAGGGGATAGGCCCCCCGGCCCAGCCAGCGCAGCCACGCCGGGGCCGCCGGAATGTACAGCCCGATGTGGTCCAGGGTCATGAGAACCACCGCCGTCAGCTTCAGGGAAAACGTCGTCATCGTCTCAGCTCCTTATTCAAAAAGGTACGGGCAAAAGGCCCGCTGAGAACAAAACGGGAAAACGGGGCCGGATTCTTCAAAATAAGCCCGGAATTTTCCTGGTTGCTATTTCCATCCAGGCTTGTTATAATGCCCTCATAAGTACAGGCCCTTCGGGCCAAAGCAGATGAATTTGACAGAGAGGAGACATTTTTATGGATCGCTGCGCGATGGCGTATCAATATCACAAGGAGGGCTGGAACTGCGCCCAGTCCGTGGCGGCGGCCTGCGCCGGTTTGGCGGGCCGGACGCCGGAGGAGGTCCTGCCCCTCCTGGGCGGCTTCGGCGGCGGCCTGGGCGGCAGCCACGAGGAGGTCTGCGGCGCCGTCAGCGGCGGCGCGCTGATTTTGAGCCTCTGCTTCCCCTTTGACAAGCAGGGGGACCAGGAGGCCAAGCGGAACATCTACCGCGTCACCAAGGAGTACCGCCGCCGCTTTTTCGAGGTCTTCGGCCACACCCGCTGCGGGGACCTCCTCCGGGCCAAGCCCGGCGTAACGGACAAAAATCCCGCTTCCCAGCGCCTGGGCGTCACCGCCCACTGCGACAACATGATCGTCACGGCGGTGGAGCTGCTGGAGGCCCTGGTCCAGGAGGAACGGGAAGGGGGCACGGCATGAGCCACGATCACAAGAAGCGCCAGTTCAGCAGCCAGTGGGGCTTTGTCCTCTCGGCGGTGGGCTCCGCCGTGGGTATGGCCAACGTGTGGGGCTTCCCCGCCAAGATGGGCAGCAACGGCGGCGGGGCCTTCCTCATCGCCTACCTGATCTTCATCGCCCTCTTCGGCACCGTGGGCCTGGCGGCGGAGTACGCCGTGGGCCGCCGGGCCCGGACGGGCACCCTGGGGGCCTATGAAATGGCCTGGGGCACCCGGAAGAAGGAGCTGGGCAGGGCCGGGGGCCTTTTGGGCTGGCTGCCCCTGGCGGGGTCCATGTGTATCGCCCTGGGCTACGCGGTTATCATCTCCTACGTGCTGAAGGCTTTCGCCGGTTCCATCACCGGGGAGCTGATGACAGCGGACACTGCCGCCTGGTTTGAGAGCTTCTCCCTGGCGGACTACTCCGTCATTCCCTTCCACGCCATCGTGGTGGTGGGCACGCTGCTGACGCTTCTGCTGGGGGCCAAGAGCATCGAAAAGAGCAACAAAGTCATGATGCCCCTGTTTTTCCTGATCTTTCTCATTCTGGCGGTGCGGGTGGCCTTCCTCCCCGGCGCGGCGGAGGGCTACCGCTATATGTTCTCCCCCCGGTGGGAGGAGCTGCTGGACCCCATGGTGTGGATCTGGGCCATGGGACAGGCCTTCTTCTCCCTGTCCATCACCGGAAGCGGCATGATCGTCTACGGGGCCTATCTGGATACGGCGGAGGACGTGGCGAAGCTGGCGAAACGGACGGCCCTCTTCGACACCATCGCCGCCCTGGTGGCCGCCCTGGTGATGATCCCCGCCTGTTTTGCCTACGGGCTGGATATCGGGGCGGGGCCCTCCCTGCTCTTTGTCACCCTGCCCCGGATTTTGCAGGACATCCCCCTGGGGCGGCTGTTCGCGGTGATTTTGTATGTGGCCATGATCTTCGCCGGGGTCAGCTCCCTCCAGAACATGTTCGAGGCGGTGGGGGAATCCCTGCTCCACAAATTCCCCAAGCTCAGCCGGAAGGCCATGCTGGTCCTGCTGTGCGTGGTGTGCCTGGGAATCGGCCTGCACATGGAGCCCATCTTCAAGTGGGGCCCCTGGATGGACATTGTGTCCATCTATATCATCCCCATCGGGGCCACCCTGGGGGCGGTGAGCTGGTTCTGGATCATGCGCCGGGAGGATTTGATGGACGAAGTGGACAAGGGCGCGGAGAAGGCCCCCGGCGCCTGGTGGTATCACGTCGGGCGGTATGTCTATGTGCCCTGCGCCGTTATCCTGTGCCTGGTGGCGCTGTGCATGAAGGTGGCGTTCTAAACAAGCTATAGAAAAGCGGCCTGTTTGGAGAATATCCAGACAGGCCGCAAAGATATTGAAGGATAAAAGATAAAGGCAGTTGTGGAGGTGGGAACGGGAAGAGCGCTTTCTGGCTTTCCAACTCGCCAGCTTTTTGAGGTTCATGGCAGCAAATTTAAGCCTCACCCAGTTGGCTACCCGGGCCAGACCACGGTAAAACGTGTAGCGCATGGCGTGTTTTTCTTTTGCGTCGGCAAAAACCCGTTCAACGGTTTCCTTGCGCCTGGCATAGAGTCCTTTGTATTCTGGGGTGTACCTGGCATCGCCGGCCAGCTCTTCACAGTCCTTCCGGATGTGCCGCAGGACGGTCTTTACGCAGTTTTCGGATTTGGTACATAAATGCCGGGTTGGGCACTGAGCGCAGATTTTCGGGTCGCTTGCGTATTCCCGGTAACCATCCCGGTTGGTGGTGCGGTAAGCCAGGGGCTGGTATTCCGGACAGATCACGCAGCCGTAGTATTCATCATAGACGTAAGCCCACCAGGGATGTCCGCCCTTTCGGGTCATGGGACGCTTGTAAGCAGTGGACAGCACCCGGCCATCATCAAACACTTTCCTGCAGATGTGCGGGGTCTTGTAGGTTCTGTTCACATAAGAGTGTCAATAATCAGAGCGAAGCAGACAGAGGAGAGAAAGACAACATCAAGTTATCATAGCGGGTGAAAACGCGGCGAAAGCGTTTGATACGCCGAAACAACCTCTCGACCTGATTGCGTTGCTTGTACAACTGCTCATCATAGCTCCAGGGATTTTTCCGGTTCTTCTTCGGTGGAACAACAGGCATATACCCAAGCGCCAGAGCCAGGGCTCTCGTTTCGTCACCTTCATAGATGCAGGTGGAATCCAGGCTCACCGCATTTACTTGGACCTGGATAATACCCAACTGCTGCAAATGCAGGAATACTGCTTGCAGAACTCCTTTTTTTGCCCAGCGGTTTACCCGGACATAGATTACATGCCAATCTCCGTATTCTTTGGGCAAGCTCCTCCATTTGCTCCCGTTTTCTACGATGTACAGCTCTGCGTTCAACACTTCCAGGCTGCTGATTTTTGCTGGCTTCCGCTGTTTGGGAAAGCAGTCTTTAAGGAAGCACTGATTAAAGCAAGTAAAAGCCAGGCAAACAGACGAAGGCAGTGGAAACGTCCAATAAAGGACCATATTGAGGGATGAATTCCTCGCTTTTCCAGTCACAGCCCGGTCGAAGGACGCAAAAACCTTAGGCGGGGCATAGGGAACCGGCCCGGCCTGCGGTTGATGCGGTATTCAATGGCAAAAAGCTGCGGATTGCTTTTGATTTCTTCCCGTTTCTCTATCCCAAGGCAGGCGCTGTCCCCGTAGACCGCCTTATCATCTTCCCGCAGAAGCCTTGCCGCTGCAGTGACGTCGTGGACATTGGCGGCGGTGGCCTCCACTGTGTGGACAAAGCCGCTCCCGGCATCCACGCCGGTGTGGCACTTCATACCAAAATGCCATTGGTTTCCCTTCTTCACCGAGTGCATCTCCGGATCCCGTTTTTCTCCGCGTTTTTTGTAGAGCTGGGTGCGCTGATCAGCGTGGCGTCTACGATGCTGCCGCCCCGCATCATCCGTCCAGCCCGTTCCAGGCAGCGGTTGATTGCGTCAAAAAACAGCTTGCCGATGCCCTTCTCCTCCAACAGATGCCGAAAATGCAGCAGGGTCGTGGCGTCCGGGACATCCTGCTCGAAAAAGTTGATCCCCATAAATTTGCGCATGGCATAGCTGTCATAAATTGCGTCCTCTACTCCTTCATCGGATAAGCTGAACCAGCATTGCAGCAGATACATCCGCAGCATGGTTTCTATCTCCATCGGCGGACGGCCGCGTTTCCCGGTTGGATAGTGGGGGACGACCAGCGATACCCATTCCTCCCATGGGATGATCTCGTCCATGATTTCCAGAAATTCTTCCCGTTTCGTTCTCTTTTTCCGGCATCTGCATTCCATAACGCTAAAACTTTCCTGTTTCATACCCAGCGCCCCTTTCCTTTATTTTATCACATCTTTTATCATTTCGGGGGATTAAATCAGCGTTTCCTTAACATTTGGGGCTTGACTTTGGCTGGCCTTTGGCGTATCATTGTATTATTGAACTAGTGAAATGGAGGGCGATTTTTATGAAACCTTGGAGCAATCTTCTTTGGCGGGCCGCGGGGCTGTGCCTCGCGGCGCTGCTGGTGGTCCCGGCCCTGGCGGCGGAGCCGCTGAGCGCCGGGCAGCGGCAGGAGGACCTGGACTTTCTCTATGAGACGGTCCTGGTGGAGCACCACCCGGACGCCTTCGCTAACACGCCGGAGGCGGAATTTTTAGAGGTGAAGGCAGAGATCGAGGAGCGGCTGGCGGCGGAGACGGATACGGAGTTTCTGCTGGACCTGATGCGCCTGACGGCCCTGGTGGGGGATTCCCACACCAGCGTATCCTTGGGAGGCCTGGCGGATTTCCGGGGCTATCCCTTCTCCCTGGTCCGGCGGGGGGAGAGCTGGTATCTCTCCGCCGCGGCCCTGGAGGACAAGGACCTGCTGTGCCAGGAGGTCACGCTTCTGGCGGGAAAGCCGGTGGAGGAGGTCATCGAGGCTTACGGAACCCTGTTTGCCTCCGACAACCCGGTGCACCTCCGCCGGTCCTTCCGGCAGGCCTGCAACGTGGCGGACATTTATGAATACCTGGGCCTTGTAGAGGCCGGGAAGCCCCTGACCGTCACGCTGAAAGGCGGGAAGGCCCTCAGCCTGGCGCCTGTCGGCATGGAGGAGATGAACAAGCTGGAGGTCGTGCGCATCTCCGACAAAATCAAGGGCCAGCCGGAGACGGCGGCGGCGGACGCCTACTACTTCGCCAAGCCTCTGACGGAAGACGCGTACTACATTCAGTACAACACCTGCCAGGAGGCGGAGGACCTTCCCATGGAGGACTTCGCCGCCCTGGTGGCAAAGGATTTGAAAGCGGGGGACTACAGCCGGGTTCTTCTGGATCTGCGGAACAACGGCGGCGGGTCCGACGGGGTGATCTGGCCCCTGTTTGAGGTCCTGCGGGAGTCCATGGACGGCGGGGCGAAGCTGGTGGGCCTCATCGGGGAGGCCACTTTCTCCTCCGCCCTCATCAACGCCGTGGAAATTCAGGAGATGGGCGGCGTGCTGGCCGGAGAGCCCGCCGGGGGCAGCGTCTGCCACTTCGGCGCGGTACAGACCTTCTCCCTGCCGAATTCCAAAGTCCGGGGCCAGCTCTCCAGCAAGTACCTGGATTTGAACACTCTGCTGGACGCGGCGGCGGGAAGGGGCGTGGTGGCCCTGGAGCCGGACGTTTTGGTGTACCAAACCCTGGAGGACACGCTGAAGGGCAAGGACACCCTGGCGGACTGGTGCCTTGCCGCCCCGGATCAGAAGCTGGTCCCCGCCGTCCACGACAACGCGCCCCTGACCCGGGGACGGTTCATCGGCCAGCTTTATGAGGCGGCGGGAAGCCCGGATGTGGAAATCGGGGAGGAGCTTCCTTTCAAAGACAGCTTCGGCATTGAATGGTACCTCCCTGCCATGGCCTGGGCCAAGGAGCAGGGCATCGCCAAGGGCGGCGCGGAGGGAACCTTCTCCGCCTCCAGGCCCCTGACCTGGAAAGAAGCCGCCGTATTCCTGGGCCGGACGGCGGAGGCGCTGGACCTGAAACCGGACCCGGCGGCAAAGCGGATGGGCCCCGTCCCGGCGGCGCTGGGCGGAAGCCAGGACGCGGTGACCCGGGCCTGGGACCTGGGGCTGCTTCCGGCGGACGCGGACTTCACCGGAGGGCTCACCCGGAGCCAGGGAGAGAAGCTGGCGGAGGCTCTGAAAGCCCTGACCGCTTGAGAACAGAGGCGGAAAACGGCCCAACCTGGACAGCCCCCAAAGAAAGAGGACCACGGGCAAAGCCCGTGGTCCTCTCTTGTTGAAAATTCTACCGACGCCCGTCTCCCGTCCCCCCGCAGGGGGTGGGGGTTGCTCAAGGGGGAGCCTGCTCCCCCTTGAAAAGAGGCGGAGCAAGGGAGCGGGCGCAGTTCTCGCCAGAGGCCGCAGGCCGGCGGCGGGAACGGAGCTTAGCGGACTTTGCGACGCCTCAGGCGTACATTTCCTTCAGCTTCAGCAGGTGCTGATAGCGGTCCATGGCCGCCTTCTCGTTGCGCTGGAACAGCTCGCTGGCCCGGTCGGGGAACTCGCGGGTCAGGCGGCTGTAACGGGCCTCGTTCATCAGGAACTCCTGATACCCGCCGGCGGGCTCCTTGGAATCCAGGGTGAACTTGGCGCCTTCGGCGGCGGGGTTGAAGCGGAACAGGTTCCAGTAGCCGCACTCCACGGCCTTCTTCATTTCCGCCTGGCAGTTCATCATGCCGCCCTTGATGCTGTGCATCTCGCAGGGAGAATAGGCGATGATCAGGGACGGGCCGGGATAGGCCTCGGCCTCCTGGATGGCCTTGAGGGTCTGGGCGGGGTTGGCGCCCATGGCCACCTGGGCCACGTAGATATAGCCGTAGCTCATGGCGATTTCCGCCAGGGACTTTTTCTTGATCTCCTTGCCAGCCGCGGCGAACTGGGCCACCTGGCCGATGTTGGAGGCCTTGGAGGCCTGGCCGCCGGTGTTGGAGTAGACCTCGGTGTCGAAGACGAAGATGTTCACATCGTTGCCGGAGGCCAGGACGTGGTCCACGCCGCCAAAGCCGATGTCATAGGCCCAGCCGTCGCCGCCGAAGATCCACAGGGACTTCTTGGAGAGGTACTCCTTGTCCTTGAGAATCTCCAGGCAGAGCTTGCAGGCGTCACAGTCACAGTGCTTCGCGCCGCTGTCCTTGAGCTCCTTGGCGTGGGCCTGGAACTGGGGCAGCTGGTCGCCGAAGACCTTGGCAGCCTCGGGGCTTCCGGTGAAGGCCACGATATCGTCCACGGTCATGACGCTCTCTTCCAGGAGCTTCACATATTCCTTGGTGGCTTCCGCGTTGGCCTTGCCGTCCTCCATGGTGTCCAGCCACTTCTGGGCGGCGTCCTTTAGGGGCTGATAGGTGTACTCCACGGCAATGAGGGCCTCGGTCTTGGCCTTCAGGCTGTCGCGGATGGCCTTCTGGCCCAGATACATGCCCAGGCCGTGCTCGGCGTTGTCCTCGAACAGGGAGTTGGACCAGGCGGGGCCGTGGCCGTCCGCGTTGGTGCAGTAGGGAGAGGTAGCCGCAGGACCGCCCCAGATGGAGGAGCAGCCGGTGGCGTTGGAGATATACATCCGGTCACCGAAGAGCTGGGTGACGAGACGGGCATAGCTGGTCTCGGCGCAGCCGGCGCAGGAGCCGGAGAACTCGAGGAGGGGCTTGTGGAACTGGCTGCCGGGCACCGTGTTGTCCTGGAGATCCTTCTTCTCGGTGACCTCGGCCACGCAGTAGTTGAAGACCTCCTGCTGCTTGGCCTCCTGCTCCTGGGCCACCATCTTCAGGGCCTTCTCGCCCTTGCGGCCCGGGCAGACGCCCACGCACACGCCGCAGCCCATGCAGTCCAGCGGAGACACGGCGATGGTAAACTTGTAGCCCTTGCCCTTTCCGGTTTTGTCGATGACCTTGGCGGCGGCAGGGAGCTTGGCGGCTTCCTCCTCCGTCATGGCGAAGGGACGGATGGTGGCATGGGGGCAGACATAGGCGCACTGGTTGCACTGGATGCAGTTCTCGGGCATCCAGGTGGGAACGGAGACGGCCACGCCGCGCTTTTCATAGGCGGCGGCGCCCAGCTCAAACTGGCCGTCGGCGTGCTTGACGAAGGCGGAGACGGGGAGGCTGTCGCCGTCCATCTTGCCCACGGGGTTCAGGATGGTCTTGACCTGCTCTACCAGCTCCGGCTTGCCGGTCAGGGTGGTGGTGTCGGGGGTATCCTGGGCGTCGGCCCAGTCGGCGGGAACCTCGAACTTCTTATAGGCCGTGGCTCCGGCGTCGATGGCCTTGTGGTTCATATCCACCACGTCCTGGCCCTTTTTCAGGTAGGAGTGGGTGGCGGCGTCCTTCATATACTGGATGGCCTCGGCCTCGGGCATGACCTTCGCCAGGGAGAAGAAGGCGGACTGAAGAATCGTGTTGGTCCGCTTGCCCATGCCGATTTCTTTCGCCAGGTCGATGGCGTTGATGGTATAGACCTGGATGTTATTTTGGGCGATATACCGTTTCGCCACGGCGGGCATGTGCTTGTTGACTTCCTCGTCGCTCCACTGGCAGTTGATCAGGAAGGTGCCGCCGGGCTTCACGTCCCGGACCATGGGGAAGGCCTTGACGATATAGGCGGGCACATGGCAGGCCACGAAGTCGGCCTTGTTGATATAATAAGGAGCACGGATGGGCTGATCGCCGAAGCGCAGGTGGCTGACGGTGACGCCGCCGGTTTTCTTGGAGTCGTACTGGAAGTAGGCCTGGACGTATTTGTCCGTGTGGTCGCCGATGATCTTGATGGAGTTTTTGTTGGCGCCCACGGTTCCGTCGCCGCCGAGACCCCAGAATTTGCACTCGATGGTGCCCTCCGCCGCGGTGTTGGGGGCGGGCTTCTCCTCCAGGCTCAGGTGGGTCACGTCGTCCACGATGCCGATGGTGAACTGACGCTTGGGCTCGGCCTTAGTCAGCTCCTCATAGACGGCGAAGACGCTGCGGGGCGGGGTGTCCTTGCTGCCCAGGCCGTAGCGGCCGCCGATGACGGTGATGTCCGTCCGGCCCGCGTTGGCGAGAGAGGCCACCACGTCCACGTACAGGGGCTCGCCCAGGGAGCCGGGCTCCTTGGTGCGGTCCAGCACGGCGATCTTCTTGCAGGTGGCGGGGATGGCGGAAATCAGCTTGTCGGCGCGCCAGGGGCGGTACAGACGGACCTTGATAAGGCCCACCTTTTCGCCGTGGGCGTTCATATAGTCAATGACTTCCTCAGCCACGTCGCAGATGGAGCCCATGGCGATGATGACCCGATCCGCGTCGGGAGCGCCGTAGTAGTTGAAGAGCTGGTAGTCAGTGCCCAGCTTCTCGTTGACCTTGCCCATATACTTTTCGACGACGTCGGGCAGGGCGTCGTAATAGGGGTTGCAGGCCTCGCGGTGCTGGAAGAAGATGTCGCCGTTTTCATGAGAGCCCCGCATGTTGGGCCGCTCGGGGTTCAGCGCGTGCTTGCGGAAGGCGTCCACGGCGTCCATGTCGCACATTTCCTTCAGGTCGTCGTAATCCCACACGGCGACCTTCTGAATCTCGTGGGAGGTGCGGAAGCCGTCGAAGAAGTTCACGAAGGGAACCCGGCCCTCAATGGAGGCCAGATGGGCCACGGGGCCCAGGTCCATGACCTCCTGGACGTTGCCCTCGCAGAGCATGGCGAAGCCCGTCTGGCGGCAGGCCATGACGTCGGAGTGGTCGCCGAAGATGTTCAGCGCGTGGCTGGACACGGTACGGGCGGACACATGGAACACGCAGGGCAGCAGCTCGCCGGCGATCTTGTACATGTTGGGGATCATCAGCAGCAGGCCCTGAGAGGCGGTGTAGGTGGTGGTCATCGCGCCGGTGGCCAGGGAGCCGTGGACGGTGCCGGAGGCGCCGGCCTCGGACTGCATCTCGCAGACCTTCACGGTGGTGCCGAAGATGTTTTTCTGACCGGCGGCTGCCCACTGGTCGACCAAGTCTGCCATGGGCGAAGACGGGGTGATGGGGTAAATGCCCGCCACCTCGGTAAACGCGTAGCTGACATATGCCGCCGCGTTGTTTCCGTCCATGGACTTGAACTTTCTTGCCATAAACTTACCTCCTGTAAATTTGCCGCCCGGGGACGGCAATCTCTCCAAGACAGGGGACCGAAGCATTCTCTTGCCGGACCCCATGCGGTTCCATTATAACACGGCTGTTTCCCGGTGTAAACCGCCGCTTTGTTATTTTTTGCACAAATTTTCCCAGGGATTCTTGGCGGGCAAACGATTCCGCTTACCAGACGAATACCGCGTGGAGAAAGAAATTCACCAGCAGGGTCAGTACAATCCCCGCCGCCGTCCCCGCGCCAATCAGCCACCACTTCAAAATCCGCTTCGCCTTGCTCACGTCCTGGTAAATGGAGTCCAGCTTTTCGCTGTTCCAATTCTTTTCCCGGACCTCCTGCACATCCACATCCCGAACCAGCGCGTCCAGCGTCAAGCCGAAGTAATCACTCAGGAGCACTAATCGCTGGAAGTCGGGATAAGACTGGGCGGACTCCCATTTGGATACCGTCTGCCGGGATACATGCAGCTCTGCTCCCAGTTCCTCTTGGGACAAGCCCCTGCTTTTCCGCAGGTCAATCAGTTTTTCGTTGAAATTCATGTTGCAGTCCTCCTTATATTGACGGGCCGTTCAGGCCGGGACCAGCATCTCGCGTTTCAAAACGTTCCGCAACCAACTTCTGTTGGAATTTTGTCAACTTCACTTAACATCACCACAATTTCTCCCGTTCTCCCAGCGGAAAATTCCCGTCCTCCTCATTCTCCGCTTTCCATTTCCCCCAATCTGTGGTATCATGATCCCACAGAAACACAGCGGCGCTCCGCCGCTCCGCTTGCGGGAGGTAAGTCTTATGGTGGTCACGGTGCGTTCCCTTGGCTTAAACGGCGTCTCCGGCTACGAGGTCAGCGCCGAGTGCTTTCTCTCCGGCGGGCTCCCCGCCTTCGACGTGGTGGGCCTGCCGGACGCCGCCGTGCGGGAGGCCCGGGAGCGGGTCCGGGCGGCGGTGAAGAACTGCGGGGCCAAGTTCCCCGTCAGCCGCATCACCGTAAACCTGGCCCCGGCGGGGCAGAAGAAGGCGGGGACCCTCTACGACCTGCCCATCTTCGTGGGCCTCCTGGCGGCAAACGGCGACTTGCCGGAGCCCCCGGCGGACGCGGCATTTGTGGGGGAGCTGTCCCTGTCCGGGACCCTGCGGAGCGTGGCGGGGGTTCTCCCCATGGCCCTGGCGGCGGAGCGGGCGGGGGTGCGGCAGCTCTTCGTCCCGGCGGGCAACGCCGCCGAGGCGACGCTTGCCGGGGGGCTGACGGTCTACGGCGTGGAGGATGTGGCGTCCCTGACGGCCCACCTCCGGGGAGAAAAGCCCCTCTCCCCCGCCCCGGCCTGGACGCCGGGAGAGGACGAGGCGGGCCTCTTGGACCTCCGGGATGTGATGGGCCAGGAGAACGTGAAGCGGGCCCTGGAAATCGCCGCCGCCGGGGGGCACAACCTTTTGATGATCGGCTCTCCCGGGGCGGGGAAATCCATGCTGGCAAAACGCCTGCCCTCCATCCTGCCGGACATGAGCCGGGAGGAGGCCCTGGCGGCCTCCGGCGTGTGGTCCGTGGCGGGGCTGGCGGACCCGGCGCACCCCCTGCTGACCCGCCGTCCCTTCCGCAGCCCCCATCACACCGTCTCCGCCTCCGCCCTCACCGGCGGCGGGCCCGCCATGCGGCCCGGGGAAATCTCCCTGGCCCACAACGGGGTCCTCTTCCTGGACGAGCTGCCGGAGTTCCGCCGGGACGCCCTGGAGATTCTCCGCCAGCCCCTGGAGGACGGGGAGGTCACCATCTCCCGGGCCGGGGGCACCCTGCGCCTCCCCGCCCGGTTCCAGCTCATCTGCGCCATGAACCCCTGCCGCTGCGGCTGGCGGGGGCACCCGGACCGGCGGTGCACCTGCTCCCAGCGGGACCGGGAGCGGTATGTGGAGAAGATCTCCGGCCCCCTGCTGGACCGGATCGACCTCCACGTAACGGTGCCCTCGGTGGAGTACGAGGCCATGCGCCGCCGGGAGACCCCGGAGTCCTCGGCGGAGGTGAAGGCCAGGGTGGACGCGGCCCGGGCCATTCAGGCGGATCGCCTGGCAGGGTCCGGCGCGGCCTGCAACGCCCAGATCGCCCCGGCGCAGCTGGGGGCCTTCTGCCGCCTGGACGAGACCGGGGAGAAGCTGATGAAAAACGCCTTTCAGCGCATGGGCCTGACGGCCCGGTCCCATGACCGGATTCTCCGGGTGGCCCGGACCATCGCGGATTTGGACGGAGAGGCGGACATTGGCGCCGCCCACCTGGCGGAGGCCATTCAGTACCGGAACACGGATATCTTGAAGGGCTGAGCCTTTCCATATAGAAACGCCGGGACCCCGCAGGGTCCCGGCGCTTTTTCGTCTACACAACTTCTCAGCTCATAGACAGGGGGGCGGTTTCCGCCGCCTGGCTGACGGCGTTCCCCAGGATGATGGGCTCGGAAGCGGGCTCCTCCTTGGGAACCGGCTCCTCCGCCTCGGGAAGAATCTCCTCGGCGGCGTTGTGATAGGCCGTCAGGCCCGTGCCGGCGGGGATGAGCTTGCCGATGATGACGTTTTCCTTCAAGCCCGCCAGGCGGTCGCTCTTGCCCTTGATGGCGGCCTCTGTCAGCACCTTCGTGGTCTCCTGGAAGGAGGCGGCGGAGAGGAAAGAATCCGTGGCCAGAGACGCTTTGGTGATGCCCATGAGGAGCTGGGTGCCCACGGCGGGGCGCAGGGGCTCGCCGTTTTCCTGGGTCTCCCCGGCGGCGTTCCGGCGCTGGATGTCCTCGTTGGCGTTCTCCAGCTCCAGAACGTCCACCATGGAGCCGTCCAGCAGGTTCGTGTCCCCCGCGTCCTCCAGGCGGACCTTCCGCATCATCTGGCGGACAATGACCTCAATGTGTTTATCGTTGATGTCCACGCCCTGCTGGCGGTACACCCGCAGGACCTCCTGAATGAGGTAGTTGTACACCGCGTCCGCGCCCCGGATGCGGAGCACGTCGTGGGGGTTCAGGGCGCCGTAGGTCAGCTGGCGGCCCACCTCGATGACGTCCCCGTCCCTCACCTGGAGGCCCGTGTGGGGCACGGCGTAGGTCCGGGTGTCCCCGTCGGGGGCGGTGATGATGATGTTCAAGAGGCTGCCCTTGGTGGCCTCCTCGAACTTGACCGTGCCGCCGATTTCCGCCAGGGTGGCCATCCGCTTGGGTTTCCGGGCCTCGAAAAGCTCCTCGACACGGGGAAGGCCCTGGGTGATGTCCCCGCCGGCCAGGCCGCCGGTGTGGAAGGTACGCATGGTCAGCTGGGTGCCCGGCTCGCCGATGGACTGGGCGGCGATGATGCCGACGGCCTCGCCGGGGCCCACGGGCTTGGAGGTGGCCAGGTTCATGCCGTAGCACTTGGCGCACACGCCGCTGGGGGCCTTGCAGGTCAGGACAGTGCGGATCATGACGGTGGGCTTCTTGTCCGGGTCGCCGGCGGGGTCGAACTCGCAGCGGTCCCCGGGGCGGACGTTCTCCTGGACCCACTTCCGGGACTCCAGCAGCTTATCCTCGCTTCCGTCCATCATTTTGTCGTTGCTCAGCAGAACCTCGCCGGTGTCCGCGTCCACCACGTCGCCCACCAGGAAGCGGCCCCGGAGGCGGTCGGACAGCTTCTCAATCACCTGCCCGTTCTCGCTGATTTCGGAGACCTTGATGCCGTGGGTCACATGGCAGTCCTCCTCCCGGATGATAACCTCCTGGGAGACGTCCACCATGCGGCGGGTCAGGTAGCCGGAGTCGGCGGTCCGCAGGGCGGTGTCCGCCAGGCCCTTCCGGGCGCCGCGGCTGGAGATGAAGTACTCCAGGGCCGTCAGGCCCTCCCGGTAGTTGGCCTTGATGGGGATTTCGATGGTCCGTCCGGCGGTGTTGGCAATCAGGCCCCGCATGCCCGCCAGCTGGCGGATCTGCTTCATGGAGCCTCGGGCGCCGGAGTCCGCCATCATGAAGATGGGGTTGTAGCGGTCCAGGTTCTTCTGAAGGGCGTCGGACACGTCCTCGGTGGTCTTCTCCCACTCCTGAACCACGTTGCGGTAGCGCTCCTGGTCCGTCATGAAGCCCATCTTGTACTGGGTTTCGATGTCCAGGACCTTCTGCTCCGTATCCCGGACCATCTCGTACTTCTTGGGCGGGATGGTCATGTCGGCAATGGAGACGGTAATGGCGGCCTGGGTGGAGTATTTGTAGCCCGTGGCCTTAATCGCGTCCAGCACCTCGGCGGCCATGGTGAAGCCATGCTTGTTGATGGTTTTATCTACGATTTTTCCCAGCTGCTTTTTGCCGCAGGTCTCGGTGACCTCATAGTCGCAGACATGGGCGGGATCGCTCCGGTCCACCATCCCCAGGTCTTGGGGGATGTTGTGGTTGAAGATGATGCGGCCCGGGGTAATCTCCACGACCCGGGTATACTCCGTGCCGTCCACGGTACAGGTCCGGCGGACCAGGATGGGGCAGTGGGGGCCGATAACACCCTCGTTATAGGCCATGAGGGCCTCGTTTTCGTTGGCGTAAATCCGCAGGGGCTTATAGGAGGCCTTCCGCTTCTCCGGCGCGCCGGCCTTCCGGGCGGCTTTGTTTTCCGCGTCGATGGCCTCGTTGGCGGCCAGGAACTCGTCGGCGTTCACCGGGCCCCCGGCGGTGAGGTTCGTGTCTCCCGCGTCCACGCACCAGACCTCCGCCGCGCCCTTCTCGGCGCTGCCCATCCGGTCCATGGTCAGGTAGTAGCTGCCCAGCACCATGTCCTGGGTGGGCACGGTGACGGGGCCGCCGTCCTGGGGACGCAGGAGGTTGTTGGCGGAGAGCATCAGGATGCGGGCCTCGGCCTGGGCCTCGGCGGAGAGGGGCACATGAATGGCCATCTGGTCGCCGTCGAAGTCGGCGTTGAAGGCCGTGCAGTTCAGGGGGTGGAGCTTGAGGGCCCGGCCATCCACCAGCACCGGCTCGAAGGCCTGGATGCCCAGGCGGTGGAGGGTAGGCGCCCGGTTCAGCATGACGGGGTGGTCTTTGATGATAACGTCCAGGGCGTCCCAGACCTCGGTGACCCCTTTATCCACCATCTTTTTGGCGGATTTGATGTTGTTGGCGGTGCCGTCCTCCACCAGCTTTTTCATGATGAAGGGACGGAACAGCTCCACAGCCATCTCCTTGGGCACGCCGCACTGGTAGATTTTCAGCTCGGGGCCGACGACGATGACCGACCGCCCGGAGTAGTCCACCCGCTTGCCCAGCAGGTTCTGGCGGAAGCGGCCCTGCTTGCCCTTGAGCAGATCGCTGAGGGACTTGAGGGCCCGGTTGTTGGCGCCGGTGACGGCCCGGCCCCGGCGGCCGTTGTCGATGAGGGCGTCCACCGCCTCCTGGAGCATCCGCTTCTCGTTGCGGACGATGATATCCGGGGCGTTGAGCTGGATAAGCCGCTTGAGGCGGTTGTTCCGGTTAATGACCCGGCGGTACAGGTCGTTGAGGTCGCTGGTTGCGAACCGTCCGCCGTCCAGCTGGACCATGGGCCGGATCTCCGGGGGGATGACGGGCAGCACGTCGATGATCATCCACTCCGGCTTGTTCCCGGAGAGGCGGAAGGCGTCCACCACCTCCAGGCGCTTGACGATGCGGGCCTTTTTCTGGCCGGAGGAACCCTTAAGCTCCGCGTGGAGCTGCTGGGAGAGCTGATCCAGGTCCACGTCCTGGAGCAGCTGCTTCACGGCCTCCGCGCCCATGCCGGCCTGGAAGTCGTCCTCGTACTTCTCCCGGTAGTCCCGGTACTCCTTCTCGGAGAGGATCTGGTTGCGGCTCAGGGGCGTCTCGCCGGGGTCCGTGACGATATAGTTGGCGAAATACAGCACCTTCTCCAGAATCCGGGGGCTGATGTCCAGCAGCAATCCCATCCGGGAGGGGATGCCCTTGAAATACCAGATATGGCTGACAGGGGTGGCCAGCTCGATGTGGCCCATCCGCTCCCGGCGGACCTTGGCCCGGGTGACCTCCACGCCGCAGCGGTCACAGATTTTGCCCTTGTAGCGGATCTTTTTATACTTGCCGCAGTGGCATTCCCAGTCCTTGGTGGGCCCGAAAATGCGCTCGCAGAAGAGGCCGTCCCGCTCGGGCTTCAAGGTGCGGTAGTTGATGGTCTCGGGTTTTTTCACCTCGCCGTAGGACCAGGCGCGAATCTGCTCCGGAGAGGCCATGCCGATTTTTATGGTATCGAAGGCGATATTGCCGCCGGTTTTGTTGTCGGTCATCTTGCGCGTTCCTCCTTCATTGCTCCGGTACTGCCGGAATATTCAACGAACGCATCATTCGTCGTCCTCGCCGTCGTCAAAATCGGCGTCGATGTCCGCCCCGGCGTCCTCGGGGGCGTCCTCGATATCAAAGCCGGAATCCTGGAACTCCGCCGCCATGTCCTCGGTATAGGCGCTGCGGCTGCGCTCGTCGTCGGCGTCCATCCGGGCCAGGTTGAAGGTGTCCATGGCGTCCTCGTCCTCCCGCAGCTCGATGGGATTCCCCTGGGCGTCCAGGACCTGGATGTCCAGGCACAGGGACTGGAGCTCCTTGACCAGGACCTTGAAGGACTCGGGCACGCCGGGCTGGGGCACGTTGTGGCCCTTGACGATGGCCTCGTAGGTGCGGACACGGCCCGTCACGTCGTCGGACTTGACCGTCAGAATTTCCTGGAGGGTGTAGGCCGCGCCGTAGGCCTCCAGGGCCCAGACCTCCATCTCGCCGAAGCGCTGGCCGCCGAACTGGGCCTTGCCGCCCAGGGGCTGCTGGGTGACCAGGGAGTAGGGGCCGGTGGAACGGGCGTGAATCTTATCGTCCACCAGGTGGTGGAGCTTGAGGAAGTAGACGTAGCCCACCGTGACGGGGTTGTCAAACCGCTCGCCGGTGCGTCCGTCATAGAGGACGCTCTTGCCGTCGGCCACCAGGAGGCGGCCCTCCGTCTTCCAGGCGGCCAGGGCTCCGGCGTCCGCCAGCTCCTCCGCCGTCACGGGGCGGCGGCCGTCTTCCTCGGACAGGTAATACTGCTTGCTTCCGTCGGTGGACAGCATTTCGCTGGTCTCCACCGTGCGGAACAGTCCCGCCTCGGCCAGCATGGCCCGGATATCCTCCTCCCGGGCGCCGTCGAAAATGGGGGTTGCCACCTTGCAGCCCAAGGCGTGAGCGGCGTAGCCCAAGTGAACCTCCAGCACCTGGCCGATGT
Source organism: uncultured Oscillibacter sp. (assembly GCF_950073225.1). Classification (NCBI taxonomy): domain Bacteria; kingdom Bacillati; phylum Bacillota; class Clostridia; order Eubacteriales; family Oscillospiraceae; genus Oscillibacter; species uncultured Oscillibacter sp. Next base: position 27,118 of record NZ_CATMPS010000013.1, on the reverse strand, counting down.
TCATACGGCTGGGCACGCCCAGGGGGTTCAGTACGATGTCCAGAGGCGTGCCGTTGGGCAGGAAGGGCATATCCTCCTGGGGCAGGACCCGGGAGACAACGCCCTTGTTGCCGTGGCGTCCGGCCATCTTGTCGCCCACCTGGATCTTCCGGCGCTGGGCGATATAGACCCGGACCACCATGTTCACGCCGGGCCCCAGCTCGTCGCCGCCCTCCCGGGTGAAGACCTTGGTGTCCAGCACAATGCCGCTCTCGCCGTGGGGGACTTTCAAGGAGGTATCCCGGACTTCCCGGGCCTTCTCGCCGAAAATGGCCCGGAGGAGGCGCTCCTCGGCGGTGAGGTCCGTCTCGCCCTTGGGGGTGACCTTGCCCACCAGGATGTCCCCGGCCTTGACCTCCGCGCCCACGCGGATGATGCCGTTTTCGTCCAGGTCCTTCATGGCGTCCTCGCCCACGTTGGGGATGTCCCGGGTGATCTCCTCGGGGCCCAGCTTGGTGTCCCGGGCGTCGATCTCGAACTCCTCAATGTGGATGGAGGTATAGAGGTCCTCCCGGACCAGGCGCTCGTTCAGCAGGACGGCATCCTCGTAGTTGTAGCCCTCCCAGGTCATGAAGCCCACCAGGATGTTTTGGCCCAGGGCGATCTCGCCCTGCTCGGTGGCGGGGCCGTCCGCCAGGACGGTGGGGTCCATCATCTGGCCGTCGGGGCCAATCCCCCGGCCATGGACCCGCTCGCCAACCTCCACAATGGGGCGCTGGTTGATGCAGGTCGTGTGGTTGGAACGGAGGAACTTAATGAGCTTATAGGTTTTCTTCTCTCCCCGGATGGGGGCGGGGTTGCTCTCGGTGCTGTCGTACTGCACGGTGACATGGCGGGCGTCCAGGTCCGTGACCACGCCGTCGCCCTCCGCCAGAACCACGATTTCGGAGTCAATGCAGATTTTGTGCTCCATGCCGGTGCCCACGATGGGGGCATGGGGCCGCAGCAGGGGCACCGCCTGACGCTGCATGTTGGCGCCCATCAGGGCCCGGTTGGCGTCGTCGTTGGGGAGGAAGGGGATCATGGCGGTGGCGATGGAGACCATCATCCGGGGGCTTACGTCAATGTAGTCCACCATCTCCCGGTCCACGTCCACGATCTCGTCCCGGTGCCGCCCGGTGATACGGGCGTTGACCAGGCAGCCGTTTTCATCCACCGGCTCCGCGGCCTGGCCGACGATGAAGTTGTCCTCCTCGTCGGCGGTCATATAGGTGATTTCCTCGGAGACTTTTCCGCTCTCCTTATCCACCGCCCGGTAGGGGGCCTCTATGAAGCCGTACTCGTTGATGCGGGCGTAGGTGGCCAGATACGAGATCAGGCCGATGTTGGGACCTTCGGGCGTCTCGATGGGGCACATGCGGCCATAGTGGCTGTAGTGCACGTCCCGGACCTCCATGTTGGCCCGCTCACGGGAGAGGCCGCCGGGGCCCAGGGCGGAGAGGCGGCGCTTGTGGGTCAGCTCCGCCAGGGGGTTCGTCTGGTCCATGAACTGGCTTAAGGGGCTGGAGCCGAAGAACTCCTTGATGGCCGCCGTGACAGGGCGGATGTTGATAAGGCTCTGGGGCGTGACGATATCCATGTCCTGGATGGTCATGCGCTCCCGGATGACCCGCTCCATCCGGCTGAAGCCGATGCGGAACTGGTTTTGAAGCAGCTCGCCCACGCAGCGCAGGCGGCGGTTGCCCAGGTGGTCGATGTCGTCCTTGACGGAGACGCCCCGGGCCAGGCCGTTCATATAGTTGATGGAGGTCAGGATGTCGTCCACAATGATGTGCTTGGGTACCAGCTGATCCTTGTGGAGAATGATCTGGTCAATGAGCTCCTCCCCGCTGTACTGGCTCAGCAGCTCCTGGAGGACGCCGAAGCGGACCCGCTCTTTGATCTTGCAGGTCTCCCAGGGGTCGAAATCCACGTAGCGGCTCATGTCGCACATGCCGTTGGAGATTACCCGGAGGGGCGTGCCGTCCACGTCGATCGTCACGTCGCAGACGCCCGCGGCGTCCAGCAGGCGGGCGTCCTCCTTGGACAGGAGGCAGCCCTCGTCAAAGAGAATCTCGCCGGTGGCGGGGTCCGCCACGGGGTAAACCAGCTTCCGCCCGGTGACCCGCTGCCACAGCGAAAGCTTCTTATTGAACTTATACCGGCCCACCACAGAAAGGTCGTAGCGCCGGGGGTCAAAGAACAGCCCCGTGACCAAGGTCTCGCTGGCCTCCACCGTGGGGGGCTCTCCGGGACGCAGGCGGCGGTAGATGTCCAGCATGGCGTCCTCATAGCTCTTGCAGGGGTCCTTCTCTAAGGTGGCCACGATGCGGGGATCGTCCCCGAAGCGGTCCAAAATGCCCTGGTCGGTTTTCAGGTTCTCATAGCCCGCCTCATGGCCCAGGGCCCGGATGAGGCAGGTGACGGGGATCTTCCGGTTCTTGTCGATGCGGACCCAGAAGAGCTCGTTGGCGTCGGTCTCATACTCCAGCCAGGCGCCCCGCTGGGGGATGACCTGGGAGGTGAGGATGGGCAGGTCGGTCTTGATGTCCACCTCGTGTCCGTAGTACACGCCGGGGGACCGGACAATCTGGGAGACTACGACCCGCTCCGCGCCGTTGACGATGAACGTGCCGGACTGGGTCATCAGGGGGAAGTCCCCCATGAAAATCTCCTGTTCTTTGATCTCCTCGGTCTCCTTGTTCCGCAGGCGGACCTTGACCTTGAGGGGGGCGGCATAGTTGGCGTCCCGGGCTTTGCACTCCTCCACATCGTACTTGGGCTTTTCATCCATCTTGTAGTCGATGAAGGTCAGCTCCAGGTTGCCCTGGTAGTCGCTGATCGCGCCCACGTCGGCGAAGACCTCCCGGAGGCCGGTATCCAGGAACTCCTGATAGGAGGTCTTCTGAATCTCCAGGAGGTTCGGCATGGAGACGACTTCCTCATACCGGGCGAAGTTTTTGCGAAGGGTCTTTCCGTAATACTTGTCTTTGGCCATCTTCACATTCACCTTTCTGCCGCCACCGGCGGCGGGGATAGGGACACGCCGGGCTCCGTTGTTAAAAACCTTTCGCCCCGCTCTTGCATTCTTCTGGGAAATGTGCTATACTCCGATTAAGGTATGAAGCGGGGGATTTTCCACCCGCTGTCGATAAGTGCTTTATTTTACCACGTCCATTTTTCTCTGTCAAGGGGAAAATGGACATTTCGTATCCTTTTTTCAATAAAACGGCCCATGGAACCAGCTCCATGGGCCGTTTTTCATATTCTCAGACGCCGGAGGGGTGACGCCTCCTTTTGCTCCCGGTCCTCCCACGCCCCGCATGGAAAAGCCCGCTTTCCGGTTCATCATAATATCGTCCCGGGCCTGGGGGTACTCTGGATAGTGATGCGGAAATTTTTTCGGCCCTTGACGCCGGCTTCTCTCTGTGCTGGGGGAAGACTATCTTTTTCGGCAAGGCCGCTTTTCGGACGTTTTTAGTTGGGATAGCGTGTCCAGACGTCAACGGTATAATCGCCGGGTTGGGGATTGTCCCAATCGCAATGTCCAATGTCCCATACAATTTCATATGTGTTGTTTGGACCAGTAGTGTTGCTGTCTGTGCCATCGAATTCTGTCCATTGGCATTCATCATTATGCTGAGCGCGGCTTGTAACGATGAAGACATGTGTGAGCTTACCATTGCTATCCACTGAAATACCGATGTCGCCAGGACGGGCATCGGCCGTCGCAATCTTGCGGGCGGGAAAACCGGTCTGACCGAAGATATAGTCACTGACGAGAGCTGCCCAACCGCCGCAGCCGGCAGATGTGCTGGTTTTTCCGCCTTTGGCTCTATCATAGGTGTTCGTGACTTTGAGAACATCGTAGCTTTTGATTCCGTCACGATACCCGTTTACAAAGCTGGTGTGTTCAGGATACTTAGCCTGAAGTTCAGACAGGAGTTCCAAGATGTTGGCTTCGGTTACGGGCTTGCCGTTGGTCAGAGTCTTTCCAGTTTGGTCGGGCTGGCTAGGCTTGCTGGGAGTCTCAGGCTCTGCGGGAGTCTCGGGGTCAGGATTGGTGATATTCCCGCCGGAGTTTCCGGAATACTGCATCATGCGGTAGATTACAACAGCGGCCTGTCCGCGGTTCATCGTAACTTCACCGCTGAAAGAGCCGTCAGAGTAGCCGGTAATAATGCCCAGAGCATACACGTTGGCGACCGCATCCCGGTACTGGCTGGGAATATTATTGTAGTCCGTGATTTTGGCAATGGCCGCAGACTTGTCAGAGCTGCTTGCCGGGAAGCCCTGCCTGGTCATAATATTGGTGATGAGCTGGGCCATGTCGTACCGGGAGATACTGCGGCTCATTTCCTGAACATTATCCGTGTCGTCCGCAAAGCTGGTGTTGTTCAGCGCCTGGTTCGCCATCATGGCCTGATAGTTGGCCCAGAAGGTTCCGCTGGAGATATATATGGGATTTTTGTACTTTTCGATATCAGCCGCGAAAAACGCGCGGGACAGCATGACGGTGAAATTGGACCGGCTGACGGTGTTGGCGGGGCGGAACGTGTTGTCCTCATAGCCGTTGACGATGCTCTGGCCCGAACACCAGACAACCGCGTCATGGAAGGTGTGGGCGCCGGGCACGTCGGAAAACTCCGCCGCCCCCGCCGGGACGCAGAGGCCCAGGCACAGCGCCAGAGCCAAAACCAAGGAACATAGTCTTTTCATCAGTACCGCTCTCCTCATATCATATTTGCTGCCGCTCAGCGGTCCGGCCCGTGGGGGCGGGGTTCTCCCGTCCCCCTCGGGTTTGCGCGGGGCCGCTGAGACAAACAAAAGCGGTGCGAGATATAAAATCCCACACCGCATATCAGACACAAACCCCAAACCCGGCCTTGTAAATTCATGAAAAGTCCGGTATAATGAGGCTGGCGCAGTTATACTGTTGTGTGGGAGGTGTAGCTCCCGCATAGGGGCGTGGGGTGCTGCTAACACCCCGCGTCCTGCCTTTGTTCATCTCGTGTTCTCATTGTACACCCGCAAATCCTGAAATGCAAGGTAAATCATGATATTTTTAGGGCCTCTGTCTATACCGGCAGAGGCCCTTTTTTGCGGACACCCGGCCCATTTCACGGTCTGCAAGGAGTTCAAGGGAAGCACTGATTAAAGCAAGTAAAAGCCAGGCAAACAGACGAAGGCAGTGGAAACGACCAATAAAGGACCATATTCGGGGAATAAATTCCTTGCTTTTCCAGTCCCAGCCCGGTCGAAGGGCGCAAAAACCTTAGGCGGGGCATAGGGAACCGCCCGCCCTGGCAAGCATGTACAAATTTGCGCTGGCGAAGAGAACGTGTAATCGGTTAAGATTTTTTCTCAGACCCCGGCAAACGGTCTTCCGAAAACCGAAAAAGTTCTTCACAATCCTGCAGGGATGCTCCGCCTTGCAGCGTACGGCAGATTTTCGGTTTTCAATATACCGCTCCCAGTCAATGGCATTGTCTGAAACCCTATAAATCTGCGCATGGCATAGCTGTCATAAATTGCGTCCTCTGCTCCCTCATCGGATAAGCTGAACCAGCATTGCAGCAGATACATCTTCTATCATTTCGGGGGATTAAATCAGCGTTTCCTTAAAATCACCACTACCAAGCGCCGTCCCGGCGTGCTATAATAGTGGGACAATCCAAACAGAAAGGATCGATCCCCTCATGAAAGACCAAAACTGCGGATACTGCACCCGGAAACAGGAGCTGCTGGACGGCTTCGGCATCTACGTCTGTGACCTGGAGGCCAGCGTTCTGGTCCTCTTTAAGGAGCAGAGCCACCCCGGCCGCTGCATCGTGGCCTACAAGGAGCACGCCGGCGACATGACAGAGCTCACCGGCGAGGAGCGCAGCGCCTTCTTCGCCGACGTGAACCGGGTGGCCAAAGCCCTCCACGCCGCCTTCCACCCGGACAAGATCAACTACGGGTCCTATGGGGACACCAGCGGCCACATGCACTTCCACCTGGTCCCCAAGTACAAGGACCAGGCCGAGTGGGCCTCCACCTTCGCCATGAACCCGGAGAAGGTCTTCCTCACCCAGCCGGAATACGACGCGATCATCGCGAAAATCAAGGCGAACCTGTAAGCGGTGCATAAAAGAGCGCCGGACGCATACGCGTCCGGCGCTCCGCTGTTCTTTGCCTTAGTCCTGGGACTCCTTGCTCAAATCCAAGCTGCGGATGATCTTCCGCAGGGGCAGGACCGAGGCGGGCGAGACGCTCAGCTCGTCCACGCCATAGCGGAGGAAGGTCTCCGTCAGGGTCTGGTCCGCGCCCAGCTCCCCGCAGATGCCCACCCAGCAGCCGTGGCGGTGGCCCGCCTCGATGGTGTGGCGGATCATGCGGAGGACCGCCGGGTGATGGGAGTCGTAGAAGTTATCCAGCTTGGGGTTCTGCCGGTCAATGGCCAGGGTGTACTGGGTCAGATCGTTGGTGCCCAGGGAGAAGAACTCCACTTCCTCCGCCAGCTCGTCGGCCAGAAGGACGGCGGCGGGAGTCTCCACCATGATGCCGATCTCCACATTGCCCATGGCCACGCCCCGCTCTTCCAGCTCGGCCCGGCACTCCTCCAAAATCTCCTTGGCGTCCCGGACCTCCCGGACGGAGATGATCATGGGGAACATGACGGAGACGGTGCCGAAAGCGCTGGCCCGGAGAATGGCCCGGAGCTGGGTCTTGAAGATCTCCTTCCGGGTCAGGCAGATGCGGATGGCCCGGTAGCCCAGGGCGGGGTTCTCCTCCTTGTCCAGTCCGAAGTAATCCGCCTGTTTGTCCGCGCCGATGTCCAGGGTGCGGATGATGACCTTCTTTCCGGCCATAGTCTCCACCACCCGCTTGTAGAGCATAAACTGCTGGTCCTCGCTGGGGTAGTCCTGGGAATCCAGGTAGAGGAATTCGCTGCGGAACAATCCGATGCCCTGGGCGTCGTTCTGGAGGACCAGCCCCACGTCCCCGGCGTTTCCGATGTTGGCGTAGACCTTGATCTCTTTGCCGTCCAGGGTGACGTTGGGCTTTTTCTTCAGGCTCTGGAGCAGGGCCTCCTGCTTGAGATCGTTGCTCCGCTTTTCCTCCATGGCGCTGAGGAGCTCCGGCGCGGGCTCGATGTAGACGCAGTGGTTATAGCCGTCGATGACGGCCAGCTTCCCGTCCCACTCGTCCTGGAAGTCCACCCCCACCAGGGCGGGGATGTTCATGGTCCGGGCCAAAATGGCGGTGTGGCTGTTGGAGGAGCCGTGGCGGGTGATGAAGCCCAGGAGCTTCGTCTTGTCCAGCTGCACGGTCTCGCTGGGGGTCAGGTCGTCGGCCACCAGAATGGCGGGCTGGTCGGCCATCATGTCCGCGTCGCCCACGCCCAAAAGGACGTTGACCACCCGGCGGGAGATGTCCTTCACGTCGGCGGCCCGGGCCCGCATGTACTCGTCCTCCATGGCGGCGAAGGCGGCGGCGAAGTTTTCCCCGGTGGCGGACGCCGCGTACTCGGCGGTGGCCCCCTGGGTCTCCAGGATGCCCCGGACGGCGTCCAGATAGTCGTCGTCGTCCAGCATCATCTGGTGGATCTCAAAAATGGCGGCATTGTCCTCCCCCACCTCGTCCAGGGCCTTGTCGTACAGGACCCCCAGCTGCTCCTGGGCCTTGACCCGGGCGGCGTCGAAGCGGGCGTACTCCTCCTCGGGGGTGAGGGTGGAGGAAACGGCGGTCTGGGCCTCCGCTTTCTTATAGATGCGCAGGGGGCCGATGGCAATGCCGTTCAGAATGGATTTACCAGTCGCAACTTGCATAGCGGTTCCCTCCCAGCGGCCTTACATGTTTTCCTTGCAGAACTGCTCCATGGCGGCGGCGCTGGCTTCCTCGTCTCCGCCCTCGATGGTAAAGGTGATCGTCTCCCCGGTTTTGACGCCCAGGCCCATGACAGCCATCAGCTTGGTGGCGGCGGCGGACTTTTCGCCCTTGGTGATGGTGACGGTGCTGTCCAGGGCCTTGGCGGCCTTGGCCAGCAGACCGGCGGGACGGGCGTGGATGCCCACGGGATCGGTGATCGTATAAGTGAACTGTTTCATGAAGCTTCTTCCTTTCTGATCGTGGTGGCCGGATTGCCCGGCGTCTTGTTTATAGGATACCACGTCCCCGTCCCATTTGCAAACGTTATTTAATCGTTTACCTGATTTGGAAGTATTTGATATCTTCTGATTGAAAAAGCGCGGAAAATCCCTTTGGATTTTCCGCGCAGAGAAACGCCTTTCGCGGCGTCAGCCGCGCAGCAGCCAGGCAAAGCCGTTGGGCCACAGCTCCACATCCCGGAGGCCATGGTGCCGGGTTCCGTACAGGAGATCGGTATAGCCGCCGTCCCGGTCCACGCGGGCATGGACAAACCCGCCGCTGAAGTTGAACAGGCACACCAGCTCCCGCTCTCCCATCCTCCGGCTGAGGGCCAGGACGTGGGTGCTGCCGGACTCCTCCACGGTCACGTCCGCCCGGGCGTCAAAGCAGGGCTCCGCCGCCCGGATGGCCTCCATCTGCCGGAGGCCTTGGAAAAGCTTGCCCTGGCAGGTCTTCGGGTCCGTCCGCCGCTCCGCCAGGTCCCAGGGGAAGTTCCCCCGGTGGAGATAGCGGCTGTCCTCCCGCTTGTCGGGGTCGTCGTGATAGCTCCAGTCGTTGAGCCGGCCCACCTCGTCGCCGCTGTAAATCACGGGGATGCCGCTCTGGCTGAGCATCCAGGCGTGGAGGGTCAGATCGCAGGCCACGGCCCGCTCCAAAAGGGCGGGGTCCCCCTCCGCCGCCTCCACGCCGCAGAGGGAGGCGGTGGTGCCGCAGAGGCGGGCGTCCCCCAGGCGGGGGTCGTCGTTATAGAGCTCCCCCCGGCTGGGACTGCCGGGCCATTTGCCGGTAAACCAGTCGTTGAGGAATTTCTTGTGGGCCACCTCGTCCGTGCCGGAGGTCTGCGCCAGCCAGGGATAATCCAGGCCCCAGCCGATGTCGTCGTGGCAGCGGAGGTAGTTGAGGAAGAGGAAGTCCTTGGGCAGGGCGCAGACGGCCTCCATCTGCCGCTTTAAGAGGGAGGCATCCCCCGTGGCCAGGGTGTGCCAGGTGGCGGCCATGGTGGTGACGTTATAGAGCATGTGGCACTCGGGCTTCTCGGTGGTGCCGAAATAAGGGGCCACCTTGACGGGCTCCATGACCACCTCCCCCAGCAGCAGCACGCCGGGGCAGGCGATCTCCGTCACCATCCGCAGCATCCGGGACAGGGTATGTACCTGGGGCAGGTTCCGGCAGCCGGTGCCCAGCTCCTTCCAGATGTAGGGGATGGCGTCTAGGCGGATCACGTCAATTCCCCGGTTCGCAAGGTACAGCAGGTTCTCCGTCATGTCCCGGAACACCGCGGGATTGGCGTAATTCAGGTCCCACTGGTAGGGATAGAAGTTGGTCATGACCACGGAGCCCTCCGGAAGCTCCGTGAAGCTCCCCGGCGCGGTGGTGGGAAACACCTGAGGCACCGTCTTTTCAAACTCCCGGGGGATGTCCCAGGAGTCGTAGAAGAAATAGCGGTCCCGGTATTCCGCCTCCCCCGCCCGGGCCCGCTTCGCCCAGGCGTGGTCCTCGCTGGTGTGGTTCATCACAAAATCCAGGCACAGGCTCATCCCCCGGCGGCGGCAGGCGTCCGCCAGGGCCTCCAAATCCTCCATGGTCCCAAGAGACGGCTGGACCTTCCGAAAATCGCTGACGGCGTAGCCCCCGTCGCTGCGGCCCTTGGGGCTCTCCAGCAGGGGCATCAGGTGCAGGTAGTTCACGCCGCATTCCCGGAGATAGCCCAGCTTCTCCTTCACGCCGTTTAAATCCCCGGCAAAGGCGTTCACGTAGAGCATCATGCCCAGAAGGTCCCGCCTTCTGTACCAGTCCGGGTCCGCCTCCCGCTTCCTGTCCTGGTCCCGGAGGGGCTTCTTCCGCTCCTCCCAGCAGCGGCGGAGCATCTCCACAAAGTCCCCGAAGGCCGCCACGTCCCGATAGAGCTCGCAGTACAGCCATTTCAGCTCGTCATAATGCCGGGCCAGGCGCTGGTCAAAGATGGAGGGCCTCACGGCATCCGCCCTCCCTCCAGCTCCGCCAGGGCGGGCATGGCGGGGATGGCCCCGCTGCGGGAGCAGGTGAACGCCGCCGCCCGGTTGGCAAAGGCCAGAATATCCTTCAGCTCCGCCCGTTCCAGGCCCTCCAGGGGCTTCTCCCCCCGGGCACACAGGCGGCTGAGGACAGCCCCCAGGAAGGTGTCCCCCGCGCCGTTGGTGTCGGCTACCTTTACGGGCACGCCGGGCTGATGCCAGGACGCTCCCTTCCAGCGGCAGAAGACACCCTCGCCCCCCAGGGTGACCATAATGAGGGACAGGCCCCGCTCCTCCAGAATACGGGTCCCCTCCTCCAGATCCGCCGTTCCGGCCAGCAGGGGCAGCTCCTCCTCCGCCAGCTTGATGATGTCCACCAGGGGCAGGGGAATCGTCATCCACTCCGCCGCCTCGGCCTGATTGGCCCAGAGGACGGGGCGGTAATTGGGGTCATAGCTCACAAGGCCGCCGTTTTTGTGGGCCGTCCGGGCGGCGAAGATGGTGGCGCTGCGGCACATGCCCGCCGTCAGGCTGACGGAGCCGAAGTGGAGGATCTTGCTCCTCAGCACCGCGTCCTCGTCCACCTCCTCGGGGCAGATGTCCCGGTCCGCCCCCCGGAGGAAGCGGAAGCTCCGCTCCCCGGCCTCGTCCACGGAGACAACGGCCATGGTGGTGGGCTGGCTCCCCGTGCGCAGGCCGGAGGCGTCCACGCCGTTGTCTGTCAACACCTTCCGGAGGTAATTCCCGAAACCGTCGTCCCCCACCTTGCCCCAGAAGGCGGATTTGGCCCCCAGACGGGCCGCCGCCACCGCGACGTTGGCGGGCGCTCCGCCGGGGTTCGCGGAGAACTGGGGCACCCCCGCCGCGTTGACCCCTGTCTGGGTCAGGTCAATCAGAATCTCACCAATCGCTGTTACGTCCATGATACGGCCTCCTATCTGTTTTTATCTTATGAAGCAGGCACGGCGAATGTCCTTTTTTTGCCAATCGCCCGCTCCGTAATCGATTTTCTCGGATTATATCAAACTATTTTCCCCTTGTCCAGTACTTTGCTGCCGCTAACTGAAAATTTTTCCGCCGCTTTTCCAGGTCCTTCCAGCCTCCCGGCGGAGTAAAGAAGTGTACAAAAAAGGGGCCCCTGAGGGCCCCTGCTGAGGCGGCTTTTTTCAGCCGTTTTTTCCTAAATACGCCTCCCGGACCTTCTCGTTGGCCAGGAGCTCCGCGCCGGTGCCGGACATGGTGATGTTCCCCGTCTCCAGCACATAGGCCAGGTCCGCGATTTTCAGAGCCATGTTGGCGTTCTGCTCAATGAGGAGCACCGTCACGCCCTGCTTGTTGATTTCCCTGATGATGGAGAAAATGTCCTGCACCACCAAGGGCGCCAGGCCCAGGGAGGGTTCGTCCAGCATCATCAGCTTGGGGCGGGACATCAGCGCCCGGCCCACGGCCAGCATCTGCTGCTCGCCGCCGGAGAGGGTGCCCGCCAGCTGCCAGCTCCGCTCCTCCAGCCGGGGGAAGAGGCTGTAGACCCACTGGACGTCCTTTTCAATCTCCGCCTTGTCCGTTCGGAGATAGGCCCCGATGCGGAGGTTTTCCACCACCGACATGTCGGCGAAGACCCGCCGGCCCTCGGGGCTCATGGCGATGCCGGAGCCCACGATTTTATCGATGGACCTGCCCAAAAGCTCCTCCCCGTTCCACTGGATGGAACCGGAGGACGCCTTGACAAGGCCCGTGATGGTCCGCAGGGTGGTGGACTTGCCCGCGCCGTTGGCGCCGATCAGCGTGACGATTTTGCCGTCGGGCACCTCCAGGGAGATGCCCCGGAGGGCCTGGATGCCGCCGTAGCTGACGTGGAGGTTTTCAATTTTAAGCATCCTCGCTCACCCCCAGGTAGGCGTCAATGACGCGCTTGTCGTTCTGGATTGCCGCCGGGTCGCCCTGGGCAATCAGCTTGCCGAAGTCCAGGACGTAAATCCGGTCGGAGATGTTCATGACCAGGTTCATGTGGTGCTCAATGAGGAACACCGTCAAATGGAAGCGGTCCCGGATCTCGCCGATGAAGGCCGTCAGCTCCTCGGTCTCCTGGGGGTTCATGCCCGCCGCCGGTTCGTCCAAAAGCAGCAGCTTCGGCTCCGCCGCCAGGGCCCGGGCGATCTCCAGCCGCCGCTGCTTGCCGTAAGGCAGGGAGGTGGCCGGTTCGTCCTTCACGTCCGCCAGGCCCACGGTCTCCAAAAGCTCCAGCACGTTTTCCCGCTGGGCCGCCTCCTCCTTCCGGTTCAGGCGGAACGCGGCGGAAAACACGTTGCTGGTGACCCGGCAGTGCTTGGCGATGAGCACGTTGTCAAATACCGTCTGGCTCTTCCACAGCCGGATGTTCTGGAAGGTCCGGGCCATGCCCAGCCGGGTCACCTTGTCCGGGGTGGGGGCCAGCACCTGGGCATAATCCCCGGCGTGCTCCCCCTTGTACTGCTGCTTCATCTTCCCCTGGGGGTGGTTCTCCACGATTTTCTCCCCCTGGAACCAGACGGCTCCGTTGGTGGGCTGGTAGACCCCGGTGATGACGTTGAAGGCCGTGGTCTTCCCCGCGCCGTTGGGGCCGATGAGGGCCACGATTTCTCCTTTGCCGACCTCCAGATTGAGGTTATCCACCGCCACCACGCCGCCGAACTGCATGGTGACGTTTTCCACTTTCAATACGTTCTCCTTCATTTTGCCCCCTCCTTCCGGCGTTTCTTCAAGAGGTCCGGCAGCTCCTTGTCTCCCATGATGCCCCTCCGGAAGAACAGCACCACAATCATAATGACCACGGAGAACACCACCATGCGGAAGCCGTTGCGGAGCAGGGGCACCTTGAACCCGCCGATGAAGGTCTCCGCGTCCAGGAAGCGGAGCCACCACTCGCTGGCGGCCACGTACAGGAAGGCCGCGATGCAGCTGCCCGACACGGACCCGATGCCGCCGATGACCACGATCAGCAAAATCTCATAGGTCATGGCGGTGGTAAAGGTCTTGGCCTGGGCCTGGTTGGCGAACATGGCAAACATGCCGCCCCCCACCCCGGCGAAGAAGGAGCTGATGACAAAGGCCAGCCGCTTGTGCTTGGAGAGGTTAATGCCCATGGCCTCCGCCGCCACCTCGTCGTCCCGGATGGCCTTGAAGGCCCGGCCGTAGGTGGAGTTGATGAGCAGGACGATCACGGCGATGCAGATCCCCGCCAGCAGGAAGGCCGTGAAGGTGGAAAGGCGCAGCACCGTCTCCCCGGAGCCGTTTGTAATATTGAAGCTGGAGAAGGTGGGGAAGTTTTTCAGGGCGTTGGCCCCGTTGGTGACGGGCCCCAGCTTATCCCACTGGAACACCGCCCGGATGATCTCGCCGAAGCCCAGGGTGGCGATGGCCAGATAGTCGCTTTTCAGCCGCAGCACCGGCAGGCCGATGAGCCACGCCACGGCGGCGGCCACGCAGCCCCCCAGGACCAGCGCCAGCACCACGCCCAGCACCAGGCCGAACGCCCCGCCGCCGAAAAGCTCCGGCAGGGAGAAGTTGACGGCGGAGCCGTTGTAGATATAGTAGACCGCCTCCCGCTGGGAAACGGGGATGGTCAAAATCGCGTAGGTATACGCGCCCAGCAGCATGAAGCCCGCCTGCCCCAGGGAAAAGAGGCCCGTAAAGCCGTTGAGCAGGTTCATGGACACGGCCACCAGGGCATAGACCGCACCTTTTTTCAAGGCGGCGAAGACCATGATGTTTTTGTTCGGGTCCAGCACGTTTTCCAGGATAACCACCAGCGCCAGCAGGGCCGCCGCGCAGAGGAGGCCGGCCCAGGCGCTCTTGTTGACTGTTTTCTTCATACCGTCCGCCCCCTTACACTTTGTCGGTGACCTTTTCACCGAAGAGGCCCGTGGGCTTCACCACCAGGATGATGATCAGCAGGGCGAAGGTGAAGGCGTCGGAGAAGATGCTCCAGCTGGAGCCCTTGATGACGCTCTCGGAGATGCCGATGATGAAGGCCCCCACCACGGCCCCGGGGATGGAGCCGATGCCCCCGAACACCGCCGCCACGAAGGCCCGGAGCCCCGGCAGCGCGCCGGACAGGGGGACGATGGACTGATAATTGGTGAAATACAGCACGGAGCCCACCGCCGCCAGGAAGGAACCGATGATGAAGGTGACGGAGATAACCGCGTTGATTTTGATGCCCATGAGCTGGGCGGTCTCGAAGTCCTTGGCCACGGCCCGCATGGCCATGCCCACCTTGGTGTGATGAATGAGCTGGGTCAGGGCCAGCACCAGCACCAGCACCAGGACGGGGGTCACCACGGTGACCACCTTGGTGGGCACGCCGGCGATGGTGATGGTGTTGGAGATGCCCGGAATCTCCGGGTACATTTTGGGCAGGCCGCCGGTGACGTAGGTGGCCAGGTTCTGAAGCAGGTAGCTGACGCCGATGGCGGAAATCATGACGCTCATCCGGGGCGCCTCCCGCAGGGGCTTGTAGGCCGCCCGCTCGATGATGAAGCCCAGCAGCACCGTCAGAACCAGCACCAGGGGGATGGACGCCGCCAGGGGCAGGCTGGCGGTGAGGTAGACCATCATCAGGCCCGCCACCATGAACACGTCGCCGTGGGCGAAGTTGATCAGGCGCAGGATGCCGTAGACCATGGTGTAGCCGATGGCGATCAGGGCGTACTGCCCGCCCAGGGACACGCCGGAGAGCAGAATGGAAATGGCGTATTGCACGAGGGAACCCTCCCTTGTCGTTTTGTTGTGGGGAACGCGCGGGGATACGGGACCGTCCCGAAAGAAGCCGCCGCCCGGAAGCCTTTTTCGGGGCGCTCCCGTGAAACGCCGATGCCTGTCGGGGGATTTTCCCCCCCGACAGGCCAACGGATTTAAGCGCGGGTATTCGGTTCTTATTTGACGGTCTGGACGGTTTCCAGGGTCCAGGCCCCGGCTGTGTTGTCCGCCGTTTTGATATAGGCGGTATCCCGGATGGCGTCGCCCACGTCGTCGAAGGCAATCGCGCCGGAGACGCCGGTGTAACTCAGGCTGGGCAGGGCGGCCTTGACGGCGGCCTTGTCGGGAGAACCGGCGGCCTTCAGGGCCTCCAGGGCCACGTAGTAGGCGTCATAGCCCATGGCGGTCACCGCCGCGATGGTGTCGTTTCCTCCGTTGTTGGTCATGGCCGTGGAATCCTCCGCCAGCCAGGCCTTGATGCCCTCGTCAAACTCGGGAGAGCCGCCCTCCTGATAGAAGGTGGAGACGTAGAGTTTCACGCCGGAGCCCTTGGCGGCCTCCAGGACCATGTTGCTGTCCAGGGTGTCGGAGCCCAGGATGGGAGTCTCCAGACCCATGGAGGCGGCCAGCTTCACAATCTGGGTGGAGTAGGCGATGGACACAGGGCAGAAGATAACGTCCGCGCCCTCGGCCACGGCCTGGTTCAGATAGGTGGAGAAGTCGGAGGTATTGGTGGGGAAGGAGGCCTTCACGCACTCGCCGTCAAAGGCCTGCTCGAAGTAGTTCAGAAGGCCCTGGTCGTAGTCGTTGCCCAGCTCGCCCAGAAGGTACGCCTTCTTGGCGGAGAACTTCTCCGTGGCGAAGTTTGCAAGGACGGTGCCCTGGAAGGGGTCCAGGAAGCAGATGCGGAAGTAATAATCATTGCCCGCGGTGACGCCGGGGTTCGTGCAGGTGACGCCGATGGCGGCCAGGCCCGCCTCGCCGAAGATGGGGCCGCCGGCAATGGCGCAGCTGGAGCCGTAGGTGCCCAGCACCAGGCTCACGTCCTGGCTCACCAGCTGAGAGGCGGCGGTGGGCGCCTTGGCGGCGTCGGAGGCGTTGTCGGCGTAGACCAGCTCGACGGTGTAGGTCTCTCCACCGATTTCCACCGTGGGGGTTTCCTTGTTGGCGTACTGCATGCCCAGCATCTCCTGCTTGCCGCCCGCGCCGGAGTCGCCGGTGGCGGGCTCGAAGACGCCGATTTTGACCACCTTGTCCCCGCCGGAGGTCTGGGCATCCCCGGAACCGCCGGAGGGCTGGGTATCCCCGGAACCGCCGCCGCAGGCGGCCAGACTCAGTGTCATGACAAGAGCCAGAAGCATCGCGAAAAACTTTTTCATTCTTTTCATCCTCCTATACAAATAGGACCTTCGTCCTGGTATGCCGATTATTTTACGTCGTTTTCCCTGATTTTGCAAGGTAAATTCTTCACAGAAAGATTTCCCGGATTTCGCCGCCCCCTCCGGGCCGGGCTTTCAAACCGGCGGCCCTTTGTCTCTCTTTGGCGGACATTTTAAAATACCGGGAAATTTTCACCGGAATCACGTCTCCCGTTGGCGGACAACCGTTTTCGTGATTTTGCTGAACAGGCCGGTTCCTGGAAGATTTTTCGCAAGCAACTTTTCGGTTCCTGTTGCATTATGATGGAAGTATGATATAATGAAGCCATTGCTCAATTCAAAACCGAGTGGGAGGATACATAGTTTATGAACATGAAAAAAAGCATTAAGAAAACCGTGTGGACCCGTGCCATCGCCGCCGTGGCCTCCATCCTGCTGTTCAGCTTTGTGACCACAGCCAACATTCTGCGCATTCAAAGCGTCCAGGACTCCAACACCCAGGCCGCCGAGCTGCTCCAGCGGGCCCAGGGAGCGGAGACCGCCCACTATAAATGGGCCAGCAACCTCAGCAACGCCCTTTACGCCGGGGCCGAGTTCACCGGAAGCACCGACCCCACCGCCTGCACCTTGGGCCAGTGGATTTACGGGAGCGAGGAAATCAGCGACCCCGCCATTTCGTCCCTGCGCAGCGAGCTGGAGCCCCTGCATAAGGAAATTCACGAGTCCGCCACCCATGTGCTGAGCCTGCTGAAAACCAGCCCCGCCCAGGCCCAGAACTACTACCAGGAAACCATCCTGTCCAACATCACCACCCTGGTGGGCAAGCTGGACAAGATCGTGGAAATGGAAACCACCGCCAACAACGACGGCTTGGCCCGCATGCACACCATGATTCTCCAGATGCAGCTGGTGTGCTTCCTCTGCCTGGTTTTGGCGCTGTTCTGCCTCATCAGCCTGGTCACCTACGTGGGCAAGCATGTGGTAAAGCCCATCCTCCTGATTACCGACCGGGCCCGTCCCCTCCAGGCGGGCCGCCTGGACCTGCAAATGGACTACCAGTCTGAAAACGAGCTGGGCGAGCTGGCCAAAACCCTGGAGGACTCCGTGGGCCTCATCCACAGCTATGTGGAGGACATCAACCGCATCATGGGCCAGCTGTCCCAGGGGAACTTCGATGTGGCCACCTCCACGCCTTATATCGGCGATTTCCAGTCCATTGAGTCGTCCCTGAACAGCTTTACCTCCACCATCTCCGACACCCTGGGCAGCATCATTCACACCCAGGGCCGGGTTTCCAGCAACGCCGGCCAGCTCTCCAGCGGCGCGCAGGCCCTGGCCCAGGGCGCCACGGAGCAGGCCAGCGCCGTGGAAGAGCTCTACGCCACCCTGGACGATTTGTCCAAGGGCGCAACGCGAAACGTCCAGTCCGCCGCCACCGCCCTGGAAAGCGCCCGCCTCACCGGCGAGCAGGTGACCCTCAGCGGCCAGCAGATGGAGCAGATGGTCTCCGCCATGAGCGACATCACCAAGTCCTCCCAGGAAATCGGGCGCATCATCGCCACCATCGAGGACATCGCCTTCCAGACGAACATCCTGGCCTTGAACGCCGCCGTGGAGGCCGCCCGGGCGGGCTCCGCCGGCAAGGGCTTCGCCGTGGTAGCCGACGAGGTGCGCTCCCTGGCCACCCGGTCCGACGAGGCCGCCAAGGCCACCAAGGACCTCATTGACAACTCCGTCCAGGCCACGGAGCAGGGCAGCCGCATTGTGGGCCAGGTTTCCGAGTCCCTGAAAAAGACCCTGGATCTGGTCATGCAGTCCAATACCACCATCAACACCATCGCCGAGGCCATCCAGGCGGAATCCGCCTCCATCGCCCAAGTCACCGAGGGCATCGGCCAGATTTCCGCCGTGGTCCAGACGAACTCCGCCAGCAGCGAGGAGTCCGCCGCCGTCAGCTCGGAGCTCTTCGAGGAGGTCCACAAGCTGGAGGACGAGACGCAGAAATTCCATCTCAAGAAGGGCCGCTGAAAACCGCGGGCAAAGCCGCCTGGGTCAAAACCCAGGCGGCTTTTTCTCACTCCATCAGCCCGGCCCGCCGCATCTGGGCCGTCTTGGACTGGAGGCGGGCAAAGGAGGTCACGCTGCCGTCCTCCTCCAAAAGCGCCTTGGCCTCCGGGGACAGGGTCTGGAAAAACTCATAGGCCGAGGGGTCCTGGTCTAAAAGGTCCTCCAGGCTCAAATATTCCGCGCCATACATCCTAAATCACCTCCGGGCTTAGAATGCCCGGTTTCACCGGGAGGTTTTCATGGAATTTCGCACAATTTCTGACAGCAAGCGGGCCTTCCTCCCGCTGCTGCTTCTGGGGGACGAGCAGGAGGCCATGGTAAACCGCTATCTGGACCGGGGGACCCTATGGGCCCTGTACGACGGCGGGCTCCGGGCCGTCTGTGTGGTGACGGAGGAAGGGGCCGGGGATTTTGAAATCAAAAACCTCGCCGTGGCCCCGGAGAGCCAGAGGCAGGGCTACGGGCGGGCCATGGTGGAGCATGTGGTCCGGCAGTGCCGGGAACGGGGGAAGCGTCTTCTCGTGGGCACCGGGGACAGTCCGCTGACCCTGCCGTTTTACGAGGCCTGCGGCTTTCGGGAGTGCGGCCGGATCGAGGGCTTTTTTGTGGAAAACTACGACCACCCGATCTATGAGGCGGGGCGGCGGCTGACGGATATGGTGCTTCTGGACATGGAGCTGTGAAAAGAGGCGCGCCCCCGCGGGGGCGCGCCTCTTTTCACGTTTTTATGTTTACAGGTCCTGGAACATTTCCCGGCTGGGATTCAGATACCCCAGGCCGTCCGGCTTTCCGGTGAGCTCCCGGAGGTTCTTGACCGCCGTGCGCTTTTTTCCAAGAGACGCTTTTTTGAGCTTCTCCAGGCCGCCCTCCATGGCGTCCTTGAACTCCAGCACACCCTTCTCCCGGGCCAGGGCCAGAAGCTGCCGCCCCTTCTCCGAGCGGACAATGATCTGGTTCCAGCCCTTGTCCACGTCCCAGCCGCCGGCGCTCCGGGCGCCGCCGATGGAGAGGTCCGCGAACTCCGCCGTCATGTCGGCGCAGTAACGGCAGCCGGAGCGGACCAGGGGCGTCACCTCGTCCAGGTTGACGGAGACGGTTTGGCCGTCCTCCCGGAGCTCCAGGGAGTGGTACTTGCTGGGGGGAATGTCCATGTGGGAGACCTTGGCCGGGTCGGCGTGTTTGGCCGCCAGGGCGTTCAGACCGTCCCAGTCCAGGCCCCAGCCGCAGAAGAGGCCGAACACCATGCCGATGTTCCCGGCGTGGTTGTCGTTTTCCGGAAGGGGATTGGCCTTCATTTTATAGACCGCCAAGGTCTTGCAGGGGGTGCCCACCACGCCGATGCTGTGGAACCGGTCCTCTTTCAGCGCCTTGTTCAGCACCGCCAGGGTGGGCGGCACCTGGAAGCTGGAGCCGGAACAGGCCCGGACCTCCTCCGCCGTAATGGCCAGCACGCCCTCGGGGTTCAGGCCCCCCTGGGAGCGGGTCAGGGCCGCGGCGTCGATGAAGCCCTCCTTCAGGGCCAGCTCCACCAGGGCGGTCATGCTGCCGCCGTGCTGGGCCTTGGAACGGATGGATTCGTCGGCGGCCCGGGTCAGGTACAGCCCCAGGAAGGGGCCGATCTCCGGGAGGATGGTGTCCTCGGGGAAAAAATGCTTCCGCAGGGCGTCCAGATCGGTGGGCATCCGGGGGCAGAAGCGCTGGCAGCGGCCGTCGGCCCGCTCGCAGTCGAAGAAGCAGACGGTCCGCCCGTCCACGCTGCCCCAGTAGGGGCAAAGGCCCTGGCAGGCCCCGCAGCCGGTGCACAGGCCCGGACGGAGGACCTGGGTGTCTAACGCAATCGTACTTAACATGTTTCCCACTCCTCCTTTACACCAGCACCTGGGAGAAGCCGAAGAGGTCCAAAACGATCTCCTCCGCGCCCTCCGGCACATAATCGGCCAGTGTGTGCTTCATGCCGCACAGGTGCTCCTGATAGAGGCAGCGCCAGCCCGGCTTCTGCTGTTCCACAAAGCGGTTCTCATAGAGCAGCGGCGTCAGGGCGGAAAAGCGGGTGTCCCGGGGCAGCTCCAGCGTCAGGGGAGCCTTGCCCTGGGGGTGGCGGAACACGACGCGAATGGTCTCCATCACACCGCGCCCCCTTTCTTCGCGGCCTCCCGGCCCATGGCGAAGGCTTTCCGGTTCAGCTCCAGCACCTTTCCTTTAAACCGCTGGGCCAGAATCTTCTCCAGGTCCTCTCCGCTCAGCGGGGCGGCGGAGAGCTGGCTGAAGGCCCCCAGCAGCGCGATGTTGGCGGCCCGGGAGTCCCCGGCCTCCATGGCGATGTCCGCCGCCGGAATGGCCAGGGCCACGCTGGAAAGCTGTTCAATTTCCGCCTGGAGCTCCTCCAGGGGCGGGTAGGTCTGAACGCCCTGGAGAACGCCCAGGGGATAGACGGGCCGGGGATCGTAGACGGTAACGGTGTCCGCCCCGGCGTACTTCCGGGCGATGCGGAGCGTCTCCAAGGGCTCGAAGCCGATGATGATGTGGGCCTCTCCGGCGGGGATCAGCACGCTGGGGTCCCATTTTTCGGAAACCCGGACATGGCTCATGACGGAGCCGCCCCGCTGGCTGGCGCCGTAGGTCTCCCCCACGGCCACCCGGCAGCCCCGGTCGCACATGGCGGTGCCCAGAGTCTCGGCGGCCAGCACGTTGCCCTGCCCGCCGATGCCGCAGACCACGATGTTCAAGGGATCGTATTTCAGCTTCATGCTTCTTCCCCCCTATCCACTTTGATGGCCCCGGAGGGGCACAGCTTGGCGCACACGCCGCACCCCACGCAGGTGACGGGGTCGATGAGCG
Organism: uncultured Oscillibacter sp.; assembly: GCF_950073225.1. NCBI lineage: Bacteria > Bacillati > Bacillota > Clostridia > Eubacteriales > Oscillospiraceae > Oscillibacter > uncultured Oscillibacter sp. The sequence goes on along the minus strand of NZ_CATMPS010000013.1, from coordinate 5,952 downwards.
CCTTGTTTTTCTTGAAGTCCCAGGTGTTGCCGGGGCAGCCCCAGACCCGGGAGCAGTACTTGTCGCAGCCGCAGCCGTCCCCGATGCACACGTCCTGGTCCACGTAGACCCGGACGGGCTTCTTGCTCCGCTCCTTGGTCATGAGGGTGGCGCAGGGCTGGCGCATGATAAGGACATTCATCCCCGGCTGGTCCAGCATCCGGCGGAGGGTCTTCTCCGCCTCCACCACCTCGAAGGGGTCCGCCACTTCTACGTTGCAGCCCACGGCACCCAGAATCTTGGGGATGTCCATGGGCTTCACCTGGTCCCCCATGGCAGTGAGGCCCGTGCCCGGGTGGGGCTGGAAGCCGGTCATGGCCGTGGCGGAGTTGTCCAGGACAATCAAAAGCATATTGGCGTTGTGATAGGTGGCGTTCACCAGGCCGGGGAGGATGGTGTGGAAGAAGGTGGAGTCGCCGCACATGGTGACCACCTTCTGGTCCAGGCCGTAGTTGGTCAGCTGGCCCAGCCCCTCGGCCACGCTGACGCCGGAGCCCATGCAGTTGCAGGTCTGCCAGGCGTACTGCCCGGCGGACTGGCCCGCCATGAAGTAGCAGCCGATGTCGCCCACCACCACGCCGGGGTGCTTCTCCTGCCGCATGGCCCGTTTCAAAAGGTAGAAGGTGGCCCGGTGGGGACAGCCCGCGCAGAAGCTCATCTCCCGGACGGGAAGCTCCAGCTCGCCTGTTGCCTTCTTTTCCGGCAGGGCCGCGCCGGTGAGGCGGCAGATGGCGGCGGTAACCACGTCCGGGTCCAGCTCGCCCACGGCGGGCAGGGCGTTGTCCCGGCCCAGGAACCGGATGCTTAGGCCCTCCCGGCCCGCCAGGGCCTGGACCGCCCGCTCCAGGAAGGGGTCTACCTCTTCCAGGATCAAAACCTCCTCCGCAGCGCGGAGATAGGGCAATATGTAGTTCTCCGGCAGGGGCCACAGGGTTCCCAGGGCCATGAAGCCGGTCTCCCGGTCCATACCCAGGCGGCGGAGGGCCTCCTGGCCGTAGAGCCGCCCGGTGCCCCCGGCGATGACGAGCTTTTTCGGGGCCTCCGGGCCCTCGTAGTGGTTGCAGGGGCTGTCCTCAAAAAGGCCCCGGAGCTTTTCCAGCTTCTGGAGGGCGGGGCCGTGCATGTAGGAGACGCAGACCATCCGGTCCCACTCCTTCACCCGCTCCAGGGGCCGGAGCTTCTCCGGCAGGGGGCCCAGGGTCACGTTGCCCCGGCCGTGGCAGACCCGGGTGGTGACCCGAATCAGCACGATCTGCCCCACCTTTTCGCTGAGGTCGAAGGCGTAGGGGATCATGTCCTTGGCCTCCTGCATGGTGGTGGGCTCCAGCAGGGGGATGCCCGCCGACATGGCCTGCCAGCGGGAGTCAAATTCATTGGTGGAGGAGTGGGCGCTGGGGTCGTCGCTGGAGACGATCACAAGCCCCCCCTTCACCCCGGCCTGGGCGGCGCAGTGGAGCGCGTCCGCCACGCACAAAAGGCCGTTCTGCTTCACCACGCACAAAGCCCGCCCGCCTGCCAGGGACGCGCCGGTACAGGCCTGCAAGGCGCAGACCTCGTTGGTGGACCACTCCGCGTAAAAGCCCCGCTCCCGGGCAATTTTGCCCAGCATTCCCAGCACCTGGGAGGAGGGAGAGCCGGGGTAGGAGGCGGCGAAGTGAATTCCGGCCTCCACCGCGCCCCGCACAATGGCCTCGTTGCCCTGCATCAGGCAGATCTGGCCGGGGACGCCTCCCGTCATTGTCCATTCCATGCTGTTTGTGTCACCCTCTCTTAAAATCGTTTCGTCGCGTTTGCTTACTACGCCGTTTATTGTAGCACGCTCACGGGAAATTGCAAGGGGCGGAGACAGAAAAAACCCGGCGGAGGACCCGCCGGGCTTGCCGTATTTCAGGAGTACTTTTTATCCAGTATCGCAATCACGTCCGCGATGGCCCCCTCCCGGGCGCCGCAGACCACCGTGGCCCCGGACTCCCGGACGGCGGGGGAGGCGTTGGCGGGGGCGAAGCCCCCGGCGGCGGCCTGAAGCATGGAGAGGTCGTTGGCCTCGTCCCCGGCGCAGTAGACGTGTTCCATAGAGATTCCAAGCCGGGCGGCCAGGCGGCGGACCATGCCGCCCTTGCTGGCCCCCTTGATGGTCATTTCCAGCAGGTGGGAGACGGAGAAAATCAGCTCATAGTCCTCCGCCCACCCCTGCGCCGTGAAGAAGGCCAGAACCTCCGCCAGCGTCTCGTGGTCCGCCTCGAAGAGGAGCTTCCCCAGGGGCAGGGGCACCTCCGGCAGGGAGGGGGCCTCGGTGAGCTCCGCGTGGGTCATGTGCTCGTGCTGGCGGGAAATGGCGTTGGGGTGGACCACATGGATGATATTGTCGATGTGGTACGCCTCCACGGCCACGCCGGGGAAGCGATCCAGCGCCGCCTGGCCCCGCTGCCGGGCGGCCTCGTCCAGCATGGCGGTTTCCAGGTACTCGCCTTTCTCAAAATCATAAATGGCCGCGCCGTTGCACACCACGCCGGGGGCGTTCATGGGAACGTCTCCCGCGTGGCGGAGAAAGGCGGGAAGGGCCCGGCCCGTGGCGATGGCGAAGCGTCCCCCCTGGGCCATGAAATAGGCCAGGGCCTCACGGTTCCGCTCCGGCAGGGGGGGCACCGGCCCGCCGGTGCGCAGGGCGTCCTCGGTGTATAAAAGCGTGTTGTCAAAGTCGCTGGCCAGCAGCACGCCGTCAAATTTACCCATAAATTCCACTCCTTGACAGTTTAATAGCGCCCCGTCCAGTCCGCCATCAGCAGCACCGGCAGGGTCCAAAGCAGCAGGAAGACCTCCAGCGCCAGGGGGTTCAGCAGCTCATAGGCCCCCAGGCTTGTGAGGTAGAAGGTCAGCAGAGTCCCCGCCCAGCTGCCAAGCAGCGAAATGGCCGCCGCCCGGCGGACCGCCTTGCAGAGCCGGAGGCTTCCCGCCACCGTTTCCGCGTAGGGCAGCAACCCCTCCCGGAACAGCAGGGCCCGGGGCAGGTCCCGGTCCTTCTCCGCCTCGCTGAGGGCGATGCGCTCCGAAAGGCTGGGGTATTCCATGTGCGCCCCCCGGCTGAACTTCCGCTTGATGAGGGAGGGGGTGATGTTGGGGTCCCGGGAGGCCAGGATGGGCTGGATGCGGCTGCGCTGCATCAGCTTCATGGCGAAGTCCACGTTCTCCGAGGGGCTGTACTTCACGGCGAAGACCGCTATGAGCTCCTTGTCCACCGCCAGGAACACGCCGGTTTTCAGGTTCACGTCCGCGGGCAGCCGGATATTCATTTTCCGCATGAAGGAGATGCCGCCCATCAGCACGGACTCGCCCTTGATGGTTCCGGACCAGCCGCCCTCCTCGTAGAAGCTGAAATCGTCCACCTTCTCATAGCGGCCCCCCTCGCTGCGGACCAGGTTGTTGAAGAGGCGCTCCAGGCCGGACCCGGCGGCCCGGGCCATGGAGGCCGCCAGGGAGACGGCCTGCTCCTGTGTCTCGGCGAAGAGCTTCCGCCCGTTGAGCTGGACGGCGCCGGGGGGGAAGAGGTCCAAGTCGGTAACAATCATCCGCCGCCGGGCGCTGATCTTCTGGGCCCCGGACCAGCCGGCCACGGCGCAGCCGGTCCTCTGGAGGTGCTCCGACAGCTTGGACCACGGCAGGGCCCAGCACAGGGGCAGGGAAAAGGTGGCCGCCGCCGGGAGGATGGCGGAGAGGTTCAAAAGAAAGTCCCCGCCCCGCTCCTGTCCCGCGGAGCTCAGGCCTGCGAAGACCAGGGCCGCCGCCAAAAAGGCGGGCAGCAGCGCCGTCTGCCAGAGGGTGGCGGCGTCGCTCCGGGCGGCGGTGGTGAAGAAGCCGGGGACGGAGCCCCGCTGCTTGCAGGCCCCCTGGGAGGTGGCGGCCACCAGATAGGGCGGGTCCTCGTCCAGGGAGGCGGCCCGGAGCATGTCGTAATTCCCCTTGCTCTCCCGGCGGACGCCCCACTGGGCGAACACCAGCCCCAGGCAGCTGACGGAGGCGTAGGGCATGGCTCCGCCGGTCCGCCCGCCCAAAAGCCGGGCGGCGCAGTCCAGCCCCGAAACCAGGACGGAGAGGGACACCAGCAGCTCCGCCACGCACCGGCGGCGCAGCAGCATGCCGAAGCCCTTGAGAAACACATGGCGGCACAGCAGTGCCGTCAGCCCCAGGCAGACGAGCAAAACCACGCACTGGACCTCCCGGTCCCCGGACCAGTAGGGCACCTTCACCTGATACCGCTCCAAAAGCAGGAACAGCGTGGGGGGCAGGGCCGTGACCAGGGGCAGGACCACCGTGTGCTTCCGGCGGATGTAGAGCTGGCGGGCGTCGTGGGCCGCCTCCCAGAGGGTGGGCTCGGGGCCGATGGGCTCCGGGTCGGGTTCCGGCTCCGGTTCCGGCGGCGGGGGGAGAGACTCCGTCTCCTCCAGGGGCTTCCGGGAGAACAGGCCCCGTTTCGGGGGCAGAATGGGCTCCCGGGCCTCCTCCATCACCGCGTCCACGGTGCTGCCCACCACGTCCTCCAGGGAGATGGGCTTGGGGTGGGGGATATTCAGCCGGGCCACGTCCGCCGCCGCCGCCCGCTCGGCCTCCTGGAGGGGGTCCGGGGCGGGAGGAGCGGAAGGGGGCTCCGGCGGCGGGGAAGGCGGCGCTTCCTCCTCCGGCGGGGGCTCGGGAACGGGCGGCGTTTCCGGCTCCTGGGCCGGAGCGGGCTCCGCCGGGGCGGCGGGCGGCTCAGGATCAGCGGGGGCTTCGGTCTCCCGAAGCAGGTGGTGCTCCAGGCTGCCGCCGTACTCCGCCAGAATCTCTTCCAGGGAGTAATCGTCCTCCGGGGCGGGGACAGGGATGTTCTTGTCGTCCTTCGGGGTCATGGGGGTCCCTCCTTTGGAAGGGGTTGGGAATGTTTAAAGTCTTTGGCGGACAGCCTCGTAAAGCAATATGGCCGCGGCGGCGGAGGCGTTCAGAGAGGAGAGCTTTCCCCGCATGGGGATGCTGACCAGGAAATCGCAGCGCTCGGCGACCAGGCGGCCCATGCCGCTGCCCTCGCTACCGATGACGATGGCGGCGGGGCCCTTCAAATCCGCGTCGTAAAGGGCCGTGGCCCCGTCCGCCGCCGTGCCGAAGACCCAGACGCCCCGCTTTTTCAAGTCGTCCAGAAGGGCGGGAAGGTTGGGCACCCGGGCCACGGGCACATGGGCCACCGCTCCGGCGGAGGTCTTGGCCACCACCGCCGTGAGCCCCGCGCTGCGGCGCTTGGGGATAATGACGCCGTGGGCCCCGGCGCACTCCGCCGTGCGGATAACGGCCCCCAGGTTGTGGGGGTCCGAGAGCTCGTCGCAGACCACCAGCAGGGGGGCCTCCCCCTTGTCTGCCGCCGCCTGGAGAATGTCCTCCACGCTGGCGTACTCCCGGACGGAGCTGAGGGCAATGACCCCCTGGTGGGCGTGGGTGCGGCTCATGGCGTCCAGCTTCCGCTTGTCCGCCTCCACCACCACGGCCCCGGCGGAGCGGGCCTTGGAGGCGATATGGCCCAGGGTTTTGTCCGTTTCGCTCTTCTGGAGGTAGATTTTATCAATGGCCGTCCCGGCCCGGAGGGCCTCGATAACGGCGTTGCGGCCTTCGATGATCCCGTCGGCCTCGGGAGCGGGGGGTCTGCGCTCTTCCATAAAGATTCCTTCCCGGCCGGGGACCCGGCCTGAAAATTTTGTCGATACGCTCTTAGTATACCATAGCCGGAGAGGATAATAAAGCGGGAATTTACAGAAACTTCATGAAGCTGATGTAGTAAGTTAAATGCAGAAAAGGTTTTTCAACCTTTTTCTGCATTATTTTTTTACCCAAACGGGGGCAGAAACGGGTGAAAGGGGTGATTTAGGTGAGGACTTTGACGCTGGACGACCG